>CAIPGK010000590.1 GCA_903864575.1 uncultured Chloroflexota bacterium | reverse complement strand
GTCCTGGTCGCCATCGTCGAGGCCGTCGCCGTTCATATCCTCGGAACCGTCATCGATCCCGTCGCCATCGGTGTCGGACTTCGTCGCGTTGCTGCGGACCTCGTTCTCGTCCTCGTCGTCGATGTCGTCGCCGTCGGTATCGACATCGGTGGCGTCGTCAACCGCGGCGCCGGTGCCTGCGTCACAGCTGTCGGCGCTGGCGAGCAGGTCATCCTCATCCTCGTTGGCGATGCGGTCGCGGTCGGCGTCCTCGTCGCCATCGGCGATCCGGTCGCGGTCGCTGTCGGCCGTGTTGATCGCGGTTCCCATGAGGCGCTCGTCGGCGTTGTCCACACCGTCGCGGTCGCGGTCCTCGTCGCCATCGAGGATGCCGTCCTTGTCGGAGTCCGCGACCTTCGGGTTGGTTCCTGCCAGGCGCTCCTCGGCGTCGGTCAGGTTGTCGCGGTCCTTGTCGACCTTCACGTCGAGCTTCGGAGCCGCGCCATGGATGCGGGCGTGGGCCGCCCGCTGGGTCTTGGCCGCCGCCGTCGCGCTCGGCATGGCGAACCCGTCGCTCATCACCCAGCCGCCGACCGTCAGCGCCACCACGCCGATCCGAAGCGCCGTTCCCACCATCTGAACCTGAATCCTGGCCATGTCGCTGCTCCTTTTCGTCATTCGCTGGGCGCCGCGTGCCGCGTTCCGCCGATCCGCTCGGCTCGCATCCGCGTCGTCTGCCGTCTACGCACAAAAAGAGCGGACGGGCATGGCGTTTGATACGCACCGGCGAAACATCAATCCCGGGAAGGGCCCGCCGGGAATGGAGCGGCAACGGAACCTGCCGCCGTCATCCCCCGCAACCGGTGCGCACCCGCGCCAGCGACACCCGACGCGCCTCCCTGTTCCCGGAGATGACGGACCATTCGCACGCGCCGACCCGGGCAAAACGCCCCGACGCAATCCGCCCCCGGGCCCGCGTGGAGCGGAGCCGGGGGCGGTTGCGCGGGGGCTCGGAATCGGAGGGTGGCGGGGGTCTCAGCGCGTCAAGTCGTCTTGACGAAGGAGGGTTCCTCTCCGCCGACCGCCGTCCCGGGATCCCTCCTGCGTCGGGCTGACGGTGAGGATGGGGCATGACAGGAACGGGCCGACCGCGCCGCGAGAGGCGGTAGCCGGTTTAGTCGGCCGGGGAGAACACCGGAGCGACGGTCCCGCTCTTCTTCGCCTGCCAGACCGACCAGACCGCCCAGGCGATGCACGCCACCCAGAGCGCGGCGATGATCCACAGGCCATTCGCGACCATCTCGCCCGGCAGGCCAGCCGCCTTGAGCAGGGTGCGCGCGTTGGTGAGGACGATCAGCCCGCCGACCATCGTGCCGAGCACGCGGGGGTGGAGCCACTTCACGAGGAAGGCCGCGACCGGCGCGGCGATCAGGCCGCCGAGGAGGAGCGCCCCGACCACCTGGAAGGCGATCAGCGAGCGGTCCAGCGAGATCAGGAAGCCGATGGTGGCCGAGGCCGCGACGAGGAACTCGCTCGCCGACACCGTGCCCACGACCTTACGCGGCTCCATCTTGCCGCTCGCGAGCAGCGCCGGGGTGGAGATCGGGCCCCAGCCGCCGCCGCCGACCGCGTCGCAGAATCCCGCGATCATGCCGAGCGGAAGCAGGAACTTCGGGCTGACCGAGCCTTCCTTCAGCTTGATCGCGCCGCCGAGGATGGCGAACCGGATCAGCAGGTAGACGCCCAAAATGCAGAGGAAGGCGGCGATGTACGGCTTTGCCGCGTCCCCGTTGATGTTGCTCAGGATGACTGCCCCGCTGAACGCGCCGAGCGCGCCGGGCAGCGCCAGCCAGCGGACCACCCGCCAGTCGGTGTTGCCGAGCTTGTGGTGGGCCATGCCGGAGGCGAAGGTGGTGCCGACTTCGGCCATGTGCACGCTGGCTGACGCCATCGCCGGGGCCAGTCCCGCCGCCAGCAGCAGCGTCGAACTGGTGAGCCCGTAGGCCATCCCGAGGCCCCCGTCCACCAGCTGGGCCGCCAGCCCGAACAGGGCCAGCATCACAAACTTGCGCAGTCCGGTTCTCCCTCCCGAAAGTCCACTTCGTCCGTGGACATTACGGATGATACCGGAAAAGCCGATAAAGTCAAGATTCCGGTTGCCGCCCCTGCCACCGTTGGTCCTGAACGCGCGCGCTCCCCCCATCATGCCGACAACAGGGGAAATGAGCGGGCCCAGCCATTCCAGGATCACCCGCGACATTTCTGGCGCCCCGGGGTCGACGAGATTGGAGGTTGGCAAGAGCGATAGGCGACTTCTAGAACACGACCCCAGGATGCCGCGTGGCGCAGCCGTGACAACAGGAGTCGTCGATCCGATGTTCAGGCGGAACCATCTCGCCGCAAAATCGACAACGCCGGAACTGGCGGCGGCGGGCCTCGCGGCCCTTCGCGATCAGGGACCGCAGTCGTTCCAGGGTCGTTTCGGCGGCAGGGATCGCCCGCCACAGGCGGGAACCCGGTATCGGCGTTCCCGGACCGAGCCAGATGACCGTCGGCAACCGGACCTCGAACACTGGCTCCGGCAGCGGGAGGACGAGCGATTCCCGCTCACCCTCCCACCGGCTCATGCCCCATTGGTCAGGCGGGAGCCCGAGCAGCGGAATCTCGGCCCGCGCGGCCCCCTCCCCCTCAGCCTCCATCCAGCGCACGCGCAGGACAACGCCCCGCTCCCCGCCGCTCGCGAATTCGGCGACACCGGAGGCCTCCTCGCGGGTCGCGTCGGGCAACGCGGCGGCAGCCAGGGCAGTCGCGCGCCGGATTGCGGCGCCATCCACCGGACGACCGCTCAGTCCGCGGCAGCGGGGGTGATCCCGGCGCTTTCGGCGGCGGCGGCGGCGAGGTTGCGGACCATCATCCGCCGGTGCGCCGGGTCGGCGAGGCGGGTGGTGAGCATCAGCTCGTCGGCGGCGCACTCGTCGGCGAAGGCGTTGACGGCCTCCAGCACCGTGGCGGCGTCACCCATGAAGGCGCGGGTGCCCATCGACTCCAGAGCGGCCCGCTGCTCGCGGGAGAAGGGGAACGCCTTCGCCTCCTCCAACGTCGGGTAGAGCAGCGGCTGCCCGGTCCGGAGCCGCAGCATCACGAGATCGCCGATGAGGGCGAGTTCGTCCGCCTCGTCCATCGTCTCCCCGACCGTCACCGAGAGGGCCAGGATCGCGTGCGGCCGCGCATTGCGGCTGGAGGGCCGGAAGCGGGCGCGGTAGTCGTGCATCGCCCGCAGCGCGCCTTCGAGGTTGATGTGGGCGGCGAAGGCGAATCCCAGTCCCATCTCGGCCGCGAGCCGGGCGCTGTAGTCGCTCGACCCCAGCAGCCAGATCGGAGGCAGCGCGCTCTCGGCCGGAATCGGGCGGATGCCGGCCCACGGGTGACCGGGGGGGAAGGTTCCCTCGTCGAAGGCGAGCAGGTCGTCCACCAACTCGGGCTGGTCGTCGCCATTTGCCCCCTGAACCGCGCGGCGCAGCGCGCCTGCCGTGCGGGGATCGGTTCCCGGCGCGCGGCCCAGACCGAGGTCGATCCGGCCCGGATACATGCATTCCAGCAACCGGAACCGCTCAGCGACCGCCAGCGGCGCGTGATTCGGCAGCATCACCCCGCCGGACCCGACGCGGATATGCCGGGTCTGCGCCGCCACGTGGGCGATCATCACCTCCGGCGACCCCGCGGCCAGCCCGGGCGAATTGTGATGCTCGGCATACCACACGCGCCGGTACCCGAGGCTCTCGGCCAGCTGCGCCAGTTCCACGGCATTCCGGATCGCCTGCGGCGCGCTGTGCCCCGGCGCGATCGGAGTCAGGTCCAGCAGTGAAAGCGGTCGGGCGGTCATTCGTCCTCCTCCGGTGGTTCCTTGGCGAGTGAGTGGTGTGTGGGCGAATCAGCGGTGCGGACTGACGGGTTGGCGGGCGATCCGGTTACCGTACGGAGAAACGACCCTCCCGGATGAGCATTGACGCCCCATGACGTGGCCCCCGACGAACGTGCCGTCATCCCCGGCCTTCCCGTCACCCCCGGCCTTCCCGTCACCCCGAGGCACGAGGGATCCCGTTTGACCGTTGACCGTCGCCACGAGATCCCCCGGAACGACGGACGGTGCTTATGCGCCCGCACCCTCGACGGAGCGCGGACCGTCGATCACGATGTCCACCTGCGGCGGGGCCTCGGCCCAGAGAGGCGAGGCGGAATCCGGGAAGCCGCGGTAGATGTCTCCGCCATCATCGGCCGCGAACCAGGAGCGGGCGAGCACCTCGAGGTCGGCGGCGGCGACGATGGCGCGGTCGGCAATCTTCTCGAAGACGCGACCAAACCCGGCAGGTTCGGGGCCAGCCGTCGCGGGAGCATTGAGCAAGCCCCATACCGCGCCCGCCGCGCCGCCCACCAGGGCCCCGACGATGAATGCCGTCTCGTGCCGATCGTTCGCCATGATTGCTGCCGCTCCCGGGTTCAGGCGGTCTCTGCGCCTCCGCTGGCGCGGCGCCACCGCATCTTTGTCAATGATAGCGGCTATGCTACCGGGGCTGTCAGAGATCGGCTATCGGCTTTCAGTTTTCGGCCATCGGCTTTCGGCTTTCGGCTTTCGGCTTTCGGCT
>CAIPGK010000589.1 GCA_903864575.1 uncultured Chloroflexota bacterium | reverse complement strand
AGTCATTCCACTGCCGCTCCGCCTGGTCTTTCTGCAACCGGGGTATCTCCTTGATCCAGTAGAGCAGGCCTGCGAAGGTGAATTCGGCAAGCGGCCCGGCATGGATGCCGCTCGCTGTGGTGACGATGATTTCGGTACCTTCCAGCCCATATCCTTTCGCCCGTGGGCCGACCCCCGCAGAGGTGGTTTGAATCCAGCGCAACCGGGGGCAAACCTCGATTGGGCCGAGGTCGCCATCGAACGGGAAATCGAAGGCGACCTCGGCATCGCGGAGCATCGCCCGCCAGGCGGAGGACTGCTCCCCGGTGCGCGTAAAACCGGGATCTCCGTGATCGGCGACATACCGTGCAGCGGGCATCAGATCGGGTCGATAGCAAACCTCGACGCGGTCCGGAAAAGCGCTGGCGATTCTCTCCACGAGGTGAGGTTCGAGCGGCGAGGCGATCGCCACGATCACGCGTTCTGCTGCAGCCATGGAACGGCTCCTCCCGGCAAATCCGGCAAATCCTGCGTTTCCGTTATCAGGTAAACAAAGGTCAGTAGGCGATACGATGAAGCGCCCGGGCGAGCACCTCCGCGCCAGCGACGGAATCCTCGAGGCTGGTGAACTCGGCGGGCGAGTGGCTGATGCCGGCTTTGCTGCGTACGAAGAGCATCGCCACCGGGCAAATCGCCGCGAACTGCATGGCGTCGTGCACCGCGCCGCTGGTCATCCGCATGTGCGGGACCGCCGCCTCCGCAGCGGCGCCGGCGAGGGCTTCCACCAGGCCCGGATCGCTCGGACAGGGCGGGCGATCGCTGTCGACGCGGACCGTCAATTCAAGCCCGCGGCGGCTCGCCACCTCATGCCAGCGGCTCTCGTGCCGGGCGAGCAGCGTTTCGAGCGCAGCGGCCTCGGGATGGCGGGCATCGACCGTGAAGCCGACCCGCTCCGGAACGACCGCGCGGCCGTTCGGTTCGACGGTCATCCTGCCGACGGTGGTTACCGCGGGTCTGCCCATCCGGTGGGCTGTGTCGATCACGCCGGAAATGATCTCCGCGGCGCCTGCCATCGGATCCTTGCGCAAATCCATCGGGGTGGTGCCCGCATGGTTGGCCTCGCCGCGCACCTCGAGCCAGTACTGCCGGTAGCCGGTGATCTTCTCGACGATGCCGACCGGCAAGCCTGCCGCTTCGAGGAGGGGACCCTGCTCGATATGCAGTTCGATGAACGCCCCGATGTCGTCCCGCTTCGCGGTCGGTATGAGCGCGGGATCGAGGCCGACGTCGTGCATCACCTCGGCCATCGTCGGACCATCGATTGCTCGCATCCGATCGGCCTCGTGCGGGGCGATCGCTCCGGTGACCGCCCGCGAACCCCAGAAGTTGGTGCGCGCGAACCGGGATGCCTCCTCCTCGCAGAGGGACACCACTCCGAGTGTCCGCCGTGGCGCGCCGAACCGCTGACCGAGCGCTTCGACGGCCGCAAGCGCGGCGACGACGCCCAGAGCACCGTCGAACCTCCCGCCGGGTTTCTGGCTGTCGATGTGCGACCCGGTGACGACGGCCTTGCCGCCCTCGGTGCCCCGTCGCCATCCCCACACGTTGCCAACCGCGTCGGTCTCCACGTCGAGGCCGGCGGCGGCCATCCATGCCGCGACCTGCTCCTGTGCCACGGACCATTCGTTCGAGTAGACCAGCCGGCTTACGCCGGTCTCGCCCCACGCGCCATGATGAGACAGCGCCTCGATCATCTCGTCGATACGACGGGGATCGATCGCCCGTTCAGATGCCGGGATGCCGGTCACGCCCGAATCTCCTGTCGTTCCTGCCCCGTCCGCACTGCCGCTTCTCCCGCGTGGAGTGTACCCGCACGGTTACCCCTCGGCCCGCACCAGCGTCTGGCCCGAACCGGGCGCGGCCAGAATGCGCTCCCGGTCCCGGCGAGCATCATCGAAGATCGTCTCGCCCCGCCGGATCGTGCGGACGACGCGGGCGGTCATCTGCATTCCCGCGTAGGGGCTCCACGGCTGCCGGTGCAGATGATCCTCCACCGTGACCGTCCACTCGCGTGCCGGATCGAGGAGGACCACGTCGCCATCACGCCCCGGCGCAAGCGACCCCTTGCGCGGGGAGAGTCCGAAGATTCGCGCGGGAGCTTCGCTGAGCAACCGCACCGCCATTTCCGGGGACATCCCCCGGCGGTTGACGCCCTCGCTCCACAGGGATGGGAGCAGCGTCTGGATGCCTTGCAGGCCGTTGGGCACGGAGAAGATGTCGTCGTCCCCCCGTTGCTTGCTTTCGACGGTGAATCCGCAATGATCGGAGCAGACGAGATCGATCTGCCCGGCGAGGAGGGCCGCCCAGATCGCCTCGACCTCGGACCGATCCCGCAGCGCAGGCGCGCACCGCCCAAATCCACGCAATCTCGCGAGATCGTCGGTATCCAGCACCAGGTATTGTGGGCAGGTCTCGCAGGTGATTGCGACCCCCCGCCGCTTCGCATCAGCGATCAGCCGCAACGCCCCGGCCGAGGCCACGTGGCAGATGTGGACCGGCGCGCCGGTCTCCTCCGCGAGCGCGATGGCAGTGGCGACCGCAACGGTCTCAACGATTGGCGGGCGGCTCTCCGCATGCGCGAGGGCGTCGGTACGGCCTGCTGCCTGCATCCGGGCGATGCCATCGCGCAAAAGGGCGTCATCTTCGGCGTGCAGCCCATAGGGCAATCCGGTATCAGCCGCGATGTCCATCGCGGTCTTGAGGCGCGCGGTGTCGACTGCGGGAAAGAATGGGCTCGATGAGGCCATGAAGCTTTTCAGGGCAACGGCGCCAGCAGCGGCCATCGCCCGCACGTCCTCCGGGGTCTGGCCGTTCGTCAGGGTCACGCCGCCCCAGAAGGCCATGTCGACGATGGATGTCCGCTCGGCGATGTCCCGTTTCTGCCGCAGGTGCTCGGCGGTCGTGGTGGTCGGATGAGCCTGGGGCATCTCCACCACCGTCGTCACGCCGCCTGCCGCGGCGGCCATCGTGCCGGTCAGGAACCCCTCGAGCAAATTCGGATCGGGCTCCTCGAAATGGGTGTGCACGTCGATCGCGCCGGGCAGCACGAGGAGTCCCGTTGCATCGATCGTCTCGTCCGCATCGATCCCGGAGGCATCCAGGTGCCATCCGGAAACCACGCCATCCCTGATGACAAGATCGGCCCGATGGCTGCCGCTGCCGGTCACGATGACCCCGCCAAGAACACATGTCGTCGTCATTGAAGCCGTCCTCCCCGGGGTCTCGCCGAGCGCCGCCCCGCCGAATGGCGGGATTGTCCCAAATGTCTCAGCCGGGCACCCCATCCACGCGGACAAAGCCGCCGCGACGTGGGACACTTGCCGCGACGTCAGGCCGTCAACCGGGCGCAGGCGCCAATCCCCGTCTGCTGCCCGTTCGATCGCGGAGAGAGTGCCCCGGTGACTCCTGCCCTCATTCAGTTCGTGCGTCTGCTGGGCGGCGAGGGCGGCGTGGTCGCCGTCGGTCTGCCGGATGGACCGTCCCTGGTCGGCATGCATGCCATCGACGAGGATGGCGCGCGCGCCCTTGCCGAGGCCGCGCGAACCGATCGCTTCCGCGATCTCGACGACGTTCCAGCCATGATCGACCTCGAGGGAGATGATCTGGCGCATCGCACCGTGGTGGCGATGGCGGGCCGCGATGCGGGCTGGCAGTTCCCGGATCTCCTCGACGTTCTGCCTCATCTCGTTCGAGCCACCGCGCGGGTCGTCGTCGTCGCCCGCCCCGCGAGCATCGCCGGATCCCCGGATCGACTGGCGGAAATGCTTCGATCACGCGGCATCGCTCCGTTCCTGACCGGGTTCACCCCGCGGACCGACCCGGTCGCGCCCGGTTGTTCCTTCGCCATCATCGATCCCGGTGTGGCCAGCGCCGGCGAGGCGCTTGTCGGCGCAGTTGTCCGCTGCGGCGACGAGCTGACGGCTGCCTCGGACACCCTTCGCTGGCTCGCCGCCGAGGGGTTCGCGGCGGCGATTGTCGCGGACGGCGCCGCCGGCATTGCTGAAAACCTCTCCGGGACGACCGGCGTCATCGGAGCCTTTCCGGACGCGGAGGTCGCATTCGATGCTCTCGCAGCATCGGGCGTCGACTGGGTGCTCGATCTGGTTGCCGGCGAACGCGTCCGCGCCGCATTCCCTGACCGCTCGATCGCCGAGTCGCTCGCCATCATCAGCGCGCTCGGGCACGGCGAGGTGCGCGCCACCATCGTCGATGACGGCCCTCCCCTTGAGGGTCACGAATCAGGCGCGGGGTACTGGAGATTCGCCCCGGAACCGGAAGCCTTCGGACGTGTCGTGGCCCGGCGCGCTGAACGCGGCGAGACGACGACCAGGTCCCCCTACAACCTCGTGCTAATTCGTCCGGTTCCAAACCTTCCGCTCGATGCGTGGGGCGTCAATCGGGAGCCGCTTGGGCTGCTCGAAGAACGCGGCGTCGCGCTGGTGGAACGACTCTCGGGCTGCGGCGTTTTTGACCTCACCTTCCCCAACCCGGTCGGTCTCCGATGGCACACCGAGGAATCCATCGTTTCGTGGCACGGCAATGTGCTCAAGGCGGGTGTCGGCAGGCTCCCCTACCCCGATCCAATGGCGCCTGAGCCGGGCGCGTGTTTGATCCGCTGGGACACGATCGACGGCTCGCCGGCCAGCCTCACGGTCAGGCGGGGAGATGGCCCGGAGCGATTCATCGCCCGCGGCGGAAGCGGTACCGTCACTATCGACGGGCTCCAGTTGGGCGTGAAGGAAGTTCTCCGGCTGACCTCCGATACCGGCCGTCGCCCTATCCTCGGGGAGATGGCGCTCTGGTTCGAATTCGAACCGGGTCCTTGACAATCCGGCACGCTTGCCTCGTCGCACGGGCGAACCGCTGGTAGCATTGGGAACCGAGCGTAGCCGGGTATGCCGGCTGAAAGACGGAGGTTCCGATCCATGCGTCGTCTTGCACTGTTCGCGGCAGCTCCCCTGGCCGTCCTTTTGCTGGCTGGTGCCCCAGTCATTCATGCCCAGGAAGAGGACGTCGACAAGGAATCCAGCACTCGCGTCGTCGCGCCTGAAGAATGCACCGTCGAACCGGCTGCGGCTGATGCGTTCGCCGCCAGCCTCGTCGATGGCGCGGAGATTCAGGGCATCCAGATTGCCGTTCCGCTCGGCAAGCCAGCGTCCAGCGAGCAGTCCGTCGCGATCAGCGACGCCACTCGGCAGATCGTCGCCTGTCTGAACGCCGGTGATTTCCTTCGCGAAGCCAACCTCGTGACGGCGAATGGCGCGAAGGTGCTGCTCGGCGGCCTCGCCGCCGGCGGTCCGGAGGCACTCGCGGCCAAGCTCGCCGAGGCCCCGGTGGCGCGCGACGAGGCAGGCTACATCCGCCTGCTCGCGGTCACCGATCCCGCCGTCACCGACGATGGCCGCGTCGTCGCCTTCGTCGTTCTCAACGAGCCCGTTCGCCCGCCGCGCGGCCCCGAGACCCTGCTCTTCGTCTTCAAGGACGAAGGCGGCGCGTTGAAGCTGGATTACCTGCTCGGCTTCACCGACATCAAGGCCGTCATGGAGCAGGCCGCCGCGGCAGCCGCCGCCGCCGGCACCCCGGAGGCCGAGGGAACCCCGGCCTCCTAGGGGTCCTGATTTTTCACACAGGCCCCTGTGGCCCCGCGCCTGTTCCGCGCGGGGCCATGCCATTTCGGCTTGCGTGCGGAACCAACGCACAAGGTCACGCGTTGCAGGGTCGACGGGATACGGACAGAGTCTGGTGTACAGTTTCATCCCCGCCCCGCTCAGGTTTTTGAGGGACATGCCTCGCCGACGCACGCGCATCGGCGACGCGCAAGGGAAGGACGCCATGCGGAAGGCACTTACGCTCCTGGTTTCGCTCGGTCTCGGCATTTCGGCAAGCGCCGGCATCGCTGGTCTGGCATCCGCGCAGGACACCATCACCTCCGACGGCGGCTACGTCACCGCAAACGACGATAGCGGGGACAGCTCCGTCGAAGGCGGCGGCACCGATATCGTGTACGGCGACGTCAGCACCGGCAACACCGGCGGCGACGTGCTCGGCGATCCCGGCGCGATCTATTACCCCGACCTCAGCAGCGTCCCATCGCCCTCGGGCGAACCGTGGTCGCCGACCATCGTCGGCATCCCGGTTGGAAACCCGGGAGCCGGGGACATGATCGACGGCATCGATGTCTCCATCGACTTCTCGATGTCCCAGGCCCCCGCCAGCGGCGGCGTCGTGGCCGAAGGGTCTTCCGCCTCTTCCGAAGGCGAGACCATCGTGGTCGACGACACGGCCATGCCCGTCGAGTAACCGCCAGACTTCAGCCAGGCCCTCGAGCCGGTTGGCGCGGGATCAGATCCCGCCCTCCGGCTCGTTGCCGTTTCGCTGGCATCCAGCTTGCGTGGTCGTCCGGTTCAGAAGGCGCGGATCCGTTCCTCGCCCACACGCCGAACCCCGGAGGCCACTCATGGACTCGACCAGATTCGACCGCATCACCCGGACGCTCGCATCCGCTCCCTCACGAAGGACCATGCTTCGCGGCGCGTTGGGACTCGCGGCGGTCGCAGCCGTTCCCGCCATTCCCGCGGCCGCCTGCGTGGACGTTGACAGCAACCGCGACTGCCAGCGGGATAACGACTGTTGCGGCAAGGACAGCCGCTGCCGCAACGGACGCTGCCAATGCAAGAGCGGCTTCCGCGCCTGTCGCGATAACGGTCAGGTCCGCTGTTTTGACCGGCGCAACGACGCCGACCATTGCGGCGGGTGCGGCAAGCGCTGTCGCAACGGAGAGTCCTGCGTCCAGGGATCCTGCACCTACGGCGGCGATGGCAACTGCACGATCCACGGCTTCTGCGGCGCCGGACGGCCCAATTGCTGCCCCGGCTTTGCCTGCCGAGCCGGACAACCCGATGCGGGTCTGGGTGGCTGCGTTCCTGCCTGATCCCTGGGCGACAGCTGCTCACGACGGGCGCCGGGAATCCCCCGGCGCCCGTTTCTACACGCCACTCGCCTTCCGGACCGCGTACCGGAGCTGGTCCATCGTGATGGGGCCGAGGTGGAACCGGTCGACCTTCCCGTCCGGATCGATGAAGATCGTCGCCGGATAGGCGCTCGGAATCCCGAACGCGGCCTCGATCGGGCCGACCCCCGGGTCTTCGGTCATGTCATCACGCCCGATGGGATAGGTCAACCCGAGCTCCTCGACGAAGGCTCGGGCGTCTTGCTCCTTGTCGGTCCGGATGTCCACGCCGACCACAACGGTGTCGCGCCCAGCCGCAGCCTCTTCCTTGCTGAATGCCTCCAGCGTCGGCGACTCCTCGCGACACGGAACGCACCACGAGGCCCAGAAATTGAGCACGACCACGTTTCCACGCAACTCCTTCAGATCGAGCAGGGTCCCATCGAACAACCGGAGCGTGACGTCGGGCGCCGTTTCACCGGTGACATACCCTGCCCGCCGCTCGATCTCGTCCACTTCCTCCCTGTTGCCAAACCACCAGATCGCGCCGAGCACGCCGAGAATCACCAGCCCGAGCAGGATCGGCGAAAGTCGCCCGAACCGTCCGTAGCCGATCCGGCCGTGGTCGCCTGCGCCATCATCGGCGAGCGTCGGGGCTCCGACCGTCCCGGGAAGTGACTCGTTCCCGGATGCCGTGTCGACCGTCGTTTGATCCCGGCGCTGGTCGTGCAGGCTCATAGGTTACGGCAACCCCTCGATGGTCCGTTTCACGATGTCACGCGTTTTCTCATCGCCGCCTGCGAGCGCGGCGACAACGTTGCTCCCCTGAACGACCATGACCTCGGCCGGATTCACCGGGAGGTCTCCGGGGAGCGACGACGGAAGCACATTTCCGAGATCCGCGCCATCGAAGGCCTCCGAAGCGGCAACTGTGTCGGGAAAGATGAACAGCAGCATCGGTGCACCGTTCACCATGATGCCCTGCCCGGGTTGATCGAACTCCCGACGCGGCACGAACATCCGGGGCGCCTCCTCCGCCTTTGCGCCGTTCGCCTTGAGCGCGGCGATGACATCGACGCTGCGGATCGCGCCAGGCGTCACCGGCGGCGTCTTCGCAGGCAACCGGATCGTTCCGGTCCAGAGCAGCAGCGCAAGCACCGCCAACACCGCGGAAAGGCCGAAAAGCAGCAGACTCGATAGCGGCCACCCCTTGCGGGGCGCAATTTCACGTTCGGACACGAGGATTCACCTCCCGTATCCACGAAGCATACGTCCCGCAGCCATCTCGCGGCCTACCGGACCGGGCGAGGTTCCTGCCGGGCGCGGCGTGCCTGCCCGGATCCATCCGTGACCGGGGTGCAGCCCGCCGCTCGCAGGGCCGCCTCGACCGTCGCCTCGTCCACGCCATCAGGGGAGAGGAAGACCGTCACGGCGCCGCTTGCTCCGGCCTCGGCAGGCCAGCCGCGAGCGGCCGCGAGTTCCAGGATGGCGGCCTGTTCAGCGGCATCATCCGGCTGAAGCACGACCGCCTGGCGAACCTTGACCCTCCGGACGCCTCTCGCCCACCCGGCCAATCGTTCCAGGAGCGGGCCTGGCGCATTTGCGCCGGACTGCCGCTCGAGGAAACTCGTCACCTGACCGAGATCGAACCCTGCGCCGAGCGCGCGGCCGACAGAGGTCTCGGTCAATCGGTAGCGACTTTCGTGGCCGAAAGATTCCAGTTCCGCAAATGCGCCCAGCGCCCAGACCCGCAAGGGAGATGGCCGCTGCAACCGGACCAGCCCGTCCTCATCCACCAGCAGCGCCGCGCCTGCACCGGCACCCTCGCCGTCCGGCTCGATCGGCGAGCCGCCGCGCGAGATTTCCTCCCCCAGCGCGGTCAGACGGACCGCCCGGGTACGGCCTGGCACGTCGGCGATGTCGACAAGCCCGAGCCAGGCGCACGCGGTCGCAAGCTCGACGGCAACCGCCTCTGCTGTCGCCGCGGCGCGCGCCTCGTCCGGCCCGACGTTGCCACCCACCTCTCCAGCCTGTCGTGCCGTCGCCGCCGTGAATGCAGCGCCGAGCAGATCCGGGTCGCGGGCTGCAATCCGCAGCGCCGCCGACTCGAGGGTGTGCCAGCTGCCTCCGGTCAGCCCCACGTCCCGATCGGCGAGCAGCGCGATCAAGCGTCGCCGGGCCTGGCGCCAGTCGACGCCCCAGACCTCCACCTGCCCACTCTCGCGCCCATCGATCCATTCGGCGGCATTGCCCCACCACCAGCGCAGCCGCTCGGCCTGCTGGGGAAAGGAGCGCTCCCGCCACTGCCGGGCCGCCAGCGTGACGAACAGCGCCGCAGGCGGCCCATCGTCTCCATCGACCAGCCCTTCGGCGTCCGCGAGCGCGATCAGGAAGGGCAGGTACCCCGCCGGAGGCAGTTCCGCTCCACGCTGCCACAATCGCTGGTTGAGTGATCGCAGGCGCGTGCGAGGCGGATCTCCCTCCACGGGCCACGGGGAGACGGTCAGGTCGCGCAGAAGCGTCAGCAGGTCCCACGCCGCAGCCTGTGGGTGCCTCCACGGGCGCTGACCGATGGCATCCTCCGGCACGGGAACGAGCGGCGGCAACGGAACCGCCTCGACAGGGGGCGGCTGCCGGATGTCGGATGGGATGAAGAGCCAGCGTGACCCATCGGGCCGGTAGGTGTGCCATACGAGCATGGCACGGTCGAGCTCGGCTAGCGCGCGTCTGAATCGGTCGGCGCTTCGAGCGTCATCGCCATCCAGCCCGGTCGCCTCCCGGATTGCGGACAGCCCGGCGGGCGCGCCATTCCCGCTCCTCGCGGCGGAGAGCGTCGCATCCCACACCCGCCGGGCGTCTGGGGACAGCCCCTTCACCACCCGATCGATGCGCGCGGGGTCCTCAGCCTGCTTCAGCAGTCGCTTGACAAGTTCCGCCCGATTTCGTGAACCGGGAACGACCGTGACGCCCCATGTGGTCGCCGCGTCGTCGATTTCGCCATCGTCGAACATTTCGATCAGGCGTGAGAGCGGCAGGCGCGAAGTTTCGCCCAGATCGATCTCGTCGAGCACTCGACGAAACTGCACCGCAAGTTCCCGCGGGAGGAAGAGTTTCGGCGCCGCGCCGACCGGCAACTCCGCGCCGTCTCCCTCGCGGGCGAGAATGCCGTGACGGTACAGCGATGCCGCCGTCTCCCGCGTATCGGCGGGAGTTGCGCCAAGACTCGCGGAGAGTTCGGCGATCGTCGCGGCGTTCTCCACCTCGCCAACAGCAAGCAGGCGAACAAGTTCGGCCTCCACCGGATCGAGGCGCTCCCAGGCGTCTCGGGCGGCGCCGGGGTCGATCATCGCCCGGTAAAGCGAGCCCACCTGCGCGTGCCGCTCTCCCCGTTCAAGCGATACGCGCCAGAACGCGGCAATCCGGTCGAGTTCAGTTGCCGATCGCGCGTTCAGCCGGCCCAGCAGGTTGCGCATTTCGCCATCCCCGGACGCATTGAAGGCTCCATCCCGGAGCATAGCGGATCGTGGCCCCGATGGGTCGGGCGCGACGGCCATGCGGGCATGGTATACAGGCGCATCCGGCGGATTTCATGGCCGCGCGGTGGTGCAGGGTCCCGGAGAGGGTTCAGGATGGCAGCCCAGGTTTCGCCCGATGTGATCGTCGTCGGCGGCGGCGTCAATGGCACGTCGATCGCCTACCGGCTCGCGGCGGATGGCCGCAGGGTGCTGTTGCTGGAACGGCGCGGCATCTGCTCCGGCGCATCCGGCCGGAATGGCGGGATGACCGGCGCCGGATCGTCGATGCACTCGCACAGCGCGGCGGGCCGCGCTGTGTACGCAATCACCATGCGCAACCTCGAATTGCTCAAGGGCCTGAAGGAGGAGATCGGCGCAGAGTTCTCGCTGACGCTCCCCGGGTCGATGGACGTGATCACCACCGAGGCCCAGTACCTCCACTTGCTCGAAGCCGTCACCGAGCAGCAGTCCGCCGGCATTCCGGTAGACCTGATCGACGGCGACGAGGCCCGCCGCCTGATGCCCGCGCTCGGCCCCAATGTGCTCGGCGCGAGTTTCGCCTACGACCGCGGACACCTCTGGCCCTTCGCGCTGGTCAACGCCTTTGCGGACGCGGCGCGCCGCCTCGGCGCCGACATCCGCACCTGGTCCCCGGTCGAGCGCCTGCACCTGCAAGGCGACCGGGTCGCCGGCGTCGTCGTCAACGGCGAGGTCATTTCCGCCGGGGACGTGGTGCTGGCGACGAACGCCTACACCCCCGAACTCCTGCCCGATCTGCCGGCGGGAGCGATCGTCCCGGCGCGCGGCCAGATTCTCGTCACCCAGCCGTTGCCGCCGTTGCTGCCATTCTCCTTCGGGAACAATTTCGACAAGGAGTACGGTCGTCAGACGCCGACCGGCCAACTGCTTTGCGGGGGCTACCGGAGGCTGGACATCGGAGAAGGACTGGGAACCTACGAGGAACGGGTGACCGCTCCGGTACTCTCCGGCATTGCCCGGTGCCTGGATGAACTCTTTCCTGCCCTGCGCGGAAATGGCGTCAAGATCATGCGCGCCTGGGCGGGAATCATGGGATTCACCGCCGACGGTCTCCCGCTGATCGGCCGATACGCTCCAGCGCCGGGACTGACCGTGGCGGCAGGCTTCAATGGCGGCGGATTCTCCTGGGGCGCGGCGGTGGGAATCATCGTCGCGGATGTCCTGGCGGGGCGCGATCACGGGTTCGACCTGGAACCGTTCCGACCAGACCGCTTCCACGGCGACGGGGAGCTCGGCTGGAACAATCCATTCACTGCTGGCGAAAAGAACAATCCGAGGGGAGTGCTCGCCTACTGATTCCCACACCGTTCGCCGGAAACGCTGCGGAATTCGGTGTTTCGAGGCACATAGCGTCCCGGATACCGTTATGATCCATCAAACAATCAGCAGGAAAACTAGCTCATTTGATAAGCGTGATGTAGTATGAATGCATGTCGAAGCGGTAACGCTATCCTGTCTGTTTGAGTGACCAGCGGGGGCCGGGATAGCACACGGGTGGAAGGGGTTGATCGTGAACGGAGAGTTCGGTCCCTACCTTCGTCAATTTCGTACGGAAGTCGGACTGACGCAGCAGGAACTGGCGGCCAGAACGGGCATCAGCGTGCGGTGCATCAGTGATCTGGAGCGGGGGATCAATCTGTCCCCGCGT
>CAIPGK010000588.1 GCA_903864575.1 uncultured Chloroflexota bacterium | reverse complement strand
GGTCCTGCAGCGTCGGCAGGGCGCGCAGGACGCTCGCGAAAACATTCTGAAAGACGTCGTCCGCATCCGCGTCGGACATGCCCATGCGGCGGGGAATGGAGTAGACCAACCGTCCGTAACGGCGCACCAACTCCTGCCACGCCCGATCGTCCCCTGCGAGGCATGCTGCCACCAGCGCGGGGTCGTCGCGGTGCTCGGTTGGCGCGGCCGGCTGCATCACGCCCAGGGTCTCCTCGACTGGCGCTGGCTCTTCACGCGAGAGCGATGCCGCTACGCTACAACCCGCCACCAAATCCGGCAACACCAGTTCGCGGGCCGCGGGCGCCGGCAGCGGCGCAGCCCCCGACGACCGCCGGCCCGCGCCCTCCCACGCGGCCGGTTTCCGGAGTCCAAATCGTGCATGCGCCATGTCACAAGCCTTGTGAAAGGGTCTGAGCTGACCCGCTGGCGCGACTGCCCAACCCGTGATTCCCATCAGGATCTGGTGATTCCCAGCCTCGGAAAGGCGATATCGCCGTCTTTCCGACCGCCCATCGCATGGCCCATGCGCTACCACCTCACGAGGTGGTAGTGCTAAACTGCTAAGTGAAATACCAATCTCCGGCATTGCCGGTTCGCGCCGCTCGGGAACGCGCCGCCGCGGATTCGATTCCTTCCTCAGTCACCAGGAGCCTTCATCATGACGACTCGCCGTTCCGTGCTGGCCGCCTCGGCGCTGATCGCCGCCACTCGCGTGCACCCCCGGCTCGCGATCGCGCAGGACGCCACCCCGGGCCCCGACACCTCCCCGGCTCCTGAGGCCTCCGCGCTGCTCGGCGCGTGGACCGGCACGCAGACCGGCTGGAACATGGGGACCATCCCCTACAGCGGCGCCGGCACGATCACCTTCACCACGGCGCATGGCCACATCGTGCAGGGCGCCAAGCAGTACACCGACGAGGACGGCGTGGTCCACGAGGAGCCGGTCGAAGTCGTCATCCTCTCCGATGGAACCATCCTCGGCGCGGAGCATGACAGCATCCTCTTCGGCGCCCTCCACGAGGACGGAACCCTCCTCCTCGCCAAGCTGGAGACCGGGCTCGATCAGGACGCCGCGCTCGCGCGCCTCCGCAAGGATGGCCAGCCGCTGCCGCCCAGCGAGGTCGACGCCGCCTCCCTCAAGGGACGATGGATCGGCGCCTACGATGGCTTCCATCACGGCGAGGTAACAAGCGGCCTGTGCCAGATCAACATCGCCGAGACCGACGGCCAGCTCGTGCAAGGCACCGGGAACTACAAGATGGGCGATGCCGACTGGTCCGTCGCGCAGCTCTACTGCGGCGTGCTGGGCGGCGCCGGCGAACTGATGCTCTCAACCACCGGCGGCTACATGATCGGCCACCTGGCCGACGACGACACGATGGACCTCACCTACCTCGTGGTCGGGATGGCCAACGTCGCGGTCTCCATGCGGCTCCACCGGCACGAGACCGCGCTGCTTGGAACCCCGATGTCCGAGGCGGAGATGCCCGGCATCGACCTCATCGGTCTCTGGTCCGGCCCACGCATGGAGCACGATCTGGGCGATGTCGTCGGCGGCATCGAGGAACTCACCATCACCAGCCGCGAGGGCGCCGCGTTTGGCGGAACCAAGCGATGGCACGACGGCGATGGGCAGTGGTTCCCGACCGAGGCGCTCAACGTCGTGGTGCAGCCCGACGGCCTGATCGCCATGACCGACGAGGACGGCGTCATGCTCGGCCGCATGCTCGACGATGGCTCGCTCGAACTCGCCTACGTCTCGCCCGGCATCCCGGAGCCGAAGGCCAATTACAATCTTCTCACCCGGAGCATGTAGTTCCGATTCGGTCGACCGCGCCCGGTCCCGGCCGCAGGTTCCGTGCGCTCGTTCGAGAAAGAATCAAGGGAGATCCGACCATGGCAACCCGACGCTCGCTGCTCCTCTCATCCGCCGCGCTTGCCGCCGCGCAGGCGCTCCCCCCGGTCGTCCGGGCCCAGGACGCCACCCCGGCCGCCGCCTTGGCCGCCGCGGACGCCTCCGTTCTGCTCGGGGAGTGGAAAGGAGATTACGTCGGCTACCAGCGCGGCGAGCCCTTCTCCCACCCGGTCACCTTCATCTTCACCG
>CAIPGK010000587.1 GCA_903864575.1 uncultured Chloroflexota bacterium | reverse complement strand
GTCGGCTATCGGCTGACGGCTGACGGCTGACGGCTGACGGCTGACGGCTGACGGCTGACGGCTGTCGGATATTGGCTGTCGGCTATCGGCTATCGGCTGACGGCTGACGGCTGACGGCTGACGGCTGTCGGCTATCGGCTGACGGCTGACGGCTGACGGCTGACGGCTGACGGCTGTCGGCTATCGGCTGACGGCTGACGGCTGATGGCTAAGGGGTGGATGCGATCGTGATGGTGGCCCCTGCTTCGGCGGGGGCCGCCGGCGTTTGGCGGTGGCCGTCGATCCGCATGGCGACAAGGCGGGGAGCGGGTCATCGAGGCGGGTCACCGATGGCGCGCTGGCGATCGCGCGACTGGTGATCCCGCTGGGGTTGCCCACCGGCCGGATCGCCGGGTGACGAGCGCGCATGCTGCGGCCCGCTGCGGAGTCTGTGGCAGGAGAAACCGGGGCAAGGCTCCGGATTCGTCCGGAATGGCTGCGGCTGGGGGGAGTCTCCCTCCGGAATGGTCCGTTTTTGCACCCCGGACCCCGTAGACCGGCGCGGGCACGGTCCTATACTCACCTCATCCTTGTTCAGCGCGACGCGGCGGACCCGGTATTGGGTGCTGGAGTGCTGTCACGCTGGCAATCGGATGGGGCGTGAAGGGCGGGGGGCATGGACATCCAGATGGGAGCCGGAGGAGCGATGCGCACAGGCGCGGTGCTTCGATCGAAACTGCGGCGGCCCGGGTTGCCGGGAGATCTGGTTCCCCGGCCACGGATGAACGAGGCGTTCGCGGCGGCGACGGCGCTGCCCCTGACGGTCGTGCTCGCCCCGGTCGGCTTCGGGAAGACGACGGCAGCCGCGCTCTGGGCGGCGCAGACGCCGCTGCCGACGGCGTGGCTCGCGCTCGATGAGCAGGACGCGGATCATGTCCGGTTGCTGCGTCACCTGGTGGCGGCGCTGCGGACCGTCCACCCCGGGTTCGGCGATGGGCTCGACGCGCTGCTGCTGCTGCCGGAGGTGCCGGATGGCGGCGCGCTGGGCGAGGCGCTGGCGGATGCGATGCACGATCTCCCGGAGCGGACCGGGCTGGTGATCGACGACGCGCACCTGGCGTCCAGCCCGGAGTCGGCGGCGCTGCTGCAGGCGCTGGTGCGGTACCCCGCGCCGGAACTGGCGCTGGTGCTGGTGACCCGCTCGGCGGCGCTGATCGACCTCGGGAAGTTGCTGGCGCACGCGCAGGCGGCCTCGATCGACGCGGCGATGCTGAGGTTCACGCCGGACGAGGCGGCGGGCTTTCTGGCATCGCATGGGGTGTCGCCGGAGGCTGCGCGCGGGCTGGAGGGCTGGGCGGCGGGGCTGCGGCTGGCGGCGATGACCGGCGGCGCGCCGGCCGCGATGGAGCAGGCCGGAGCCGCGAGCCGCGAGTTGCTGATGGACGCGGCGCTGGAGCAGACGCCCCCCGATCACCTCGAGCCGCTGCTGGCGGCGGCGGCCGTGGAGCGCATCTCCGGGGAGTTGTGCGCGGCGATGCTGGGGCGACCGATGGATGCGCCCGCGTTCCGCGCGATGCTCGCCCACCTTGCGGCGGGGCATGCCTTCCTCGTCCAGCAGGACCGGGCGGGCGAGTGGTTCGCCATCGAGCCGCTCTTCCGCGGCGCGTTGCTGGAGCGCGCCCGCGCGCATCCCGGCGCGGCGTGGATCGCGGAGGCGCGGCGAGCGGCGAGCGATTGGTTCACGGAGCATGGCGACATCGACGCCGCGATCACGCACGCGTTGCTGGGCGGCGATGTGGATCGGGCGGCGACGCTGGTGGAGGAGCACGCGTTCACGGTGGAGGAGCGGCTGCACTTCTCCTTGCTGGAGATGTGGCTCGCGCGGCTGCCGGAGGCGACGGTGGCGACGCGCCCGCGGCTGCTGCTCGCGCGGGGGGTCTGCCTGATGATCCGGGGGGCCTCCGTCGCGGGGATGGCCGTGCTGGATAGGGCGGAAGCGTTGCTGGCGGCGGGCCCGGCGGGGGAGCGGGTGGCGCTGCGGCCGTTCATTCTGGCGACCCGCGCCAACATCATGATGACGAGCGCGATGAATCTCGACGGGGCGCTCGCGATGCTCGACGAGGCGCGCGCGCTGCTGCCGGAGGGTGGGTATCTCGGGCTGGGGACGGAGATTCACGTGCCTGCGATGGCGGACGTGCTGCGCGGGGACCCCGGCCGGGCGATCGCGTCGATCGAGGGCTGGGCGCGGGAGCATCACCCGCCGAATGATGCCTACGCGACGTCGGTGCCGATGACCGAGGCGGTCGTGTACTTGCTCGATGGCAATCCGATCATGGCGGCGGAGGCGGCAGTGCGGCTGGGGGAGATCGGTCGCAAGGTGGGGCTGCCGAGCAGGCAGACGTGGGCGGCGTCGCTGGAGGGGAACGCGCTGCTGGCGATGAACGCGCTGCCGGAGGCGGAGGAGGCGTTCGATCGGCACCAGGCGCTCGCCTACTCCGGGCTGATGACCTTTACCGCCTACCAGGATGCGGTCTTCGGCCGCGCCCTGCTGTTCCGGGTGACCGGGCGGGGAGCGGAGGCGCTGGAGATCGCGGACCGCTACATCCGGCTGCTGAGCCTGTCGGCGAATCACGATCTGCTGACGCTGGCGCGCTCCTTCCGGGCGCGGCTGGCGGCGCTGGACGGGGAGATCGACGCGGCGATGGCGATCCTGGCGGCGCTGCCGACCCCGACGGGGCGGCAGCCGATGAGCCTGGTGGAATCGGTGCTGCTGACGCGGGCGCGGGTGCTGGCGACGTGGGGCGAACGGTCGGGAGTGCGGGAGGCGGTGGAGATCTGCCGGCGGAAGCGGGGGCGGTCGGGCAGACTGGTCGGGGTGCGGGCGCGGACGGTGGAGGCGTGGGCGCTGGAGGCCCTCGGTGAGGGGGAGGCGGCGGAGGAGACGCTGGCGGAGGCGCTCGCGCTGGGAATCGGTCGGGGGCTGGTGCGGCCATTCGTGGAGGATGGCGAGCGGATCGGCCCGATCCTGCGGCGGCTGGAGGCAGGGGGGAACCTCGACGCGGCGGTGGCGCTGGCGCTGATCCCGCGGGAGGGGAGGGAGACGGGAGCATCGGGCGGCGAGGCCATTCCGTCGATGGATACGCTGGTGCTGACGCGGCGGGAACTCGAGGTGCTGCACGCGCTGCGGCGCGGGCTGACCAACAAGCAGATCGCGGAAGAACTGTTCATCGCGCAGGCGACGGTGAAGCGGCACATGGTGTCGCTGTTCCGCAAGCTGGGGGTGACGACGCGGACACAGGCGGTGCTTCACCCGCAGAGCGTGGAGATCTTCCGGCGGTCGGTGTAGGGGACATACGGGCGCCTTGCGAATGAGGGGAAATCGTCATCGCGGCCCCGCTCCCGTTGCATCGGGAGTGGGGCCGCGGCGTTTGCCGGACATTCCGTCAACCCGAGGGTGGAGAGATGCGGTCTCCCCGGCGCCTGTACGAGATCCCTTGTTCCTCGGGATGACGGCACGTTGTTCGGCAACCGATCGGGGGCATCGGGCATCGGGCATCGGGCATCGGGCATCGGGGGTGGGCTCAGCGATTCCCGGGCACGTTGTCACCCTGCGTCTCTTGGAATGACGGCAACATGGTCGGGCACAATCAGGGCAGCGGGTGCGGACCGGTGCGGGCGATCGGGAAGGGACAGCGCGCGGGATGAGCGAGGTGAATGAACCAGCGGCGGCGTGGCCGGTGCGGCAGTACGTGTTCGAGATCATGGCCGAGCATGGGAGGGCGCCGGGGGAGGGAGAGATCGCGGCGGCGCTGGGGCTGGACGCCGAGGCGACGGCGGCGGCGCTGGACTGGCTGGATGACCACCATCACCTGGTGCTGGCCGCGGACCGCGCGGTGATCATGGCGCACCCGTTTTCCAATGTGGAGACGCCGTTCGCGGTGAGGTCGGGCGGGAAGGAGTGGTGGGCGAACTGCGCGTGGGACACGTTCGGGATTCTCGCGGCGCTGGATGCGGACGGGGAGATCGCGGGGGTGTACGCGGAGGATGGGGGAGCGTCGCGGATTGCGGTGCGCGGCGGGAAACCGGAGGGGGAGGGGGTCGTGCACCTGCTGCTGCCGCAGCGGGAGTGGACGGAGGATTTCTTCGAGACATGAGGGTCGATGCTGCTCTTCCGGTCGGAGGAGGGTGTGCGGGCGTGGTGCGCGGCGCGGGGTCGGGAGCCGGGAGCGATGCTGTCGCTGGATGAGGCGTGGCGGGCGGCGGTGGCCTGGTTTGGGGATGCGCTGGACCCGGCATTCCGGGGGCATACGCCGGAGGATACGGCGCGGCGGTTCGCGGCGGCGGGGTTTTACGGGGCGTTCTGGGAGGCCTGAGCAGGACCCGGCGGCAGGAGCTCGAAGGCAAACCGCGAGGACGGAGGTTGAAGACATGGCAACGGGCGCGGGTCGATCGACCCGCGCCCGTGCGTTTCCCCCGTGTTCCCCCCTGGGTAGATGGGTGAGGTGGTTGCTAGTCGACGGCGGGGACGCCGGTGTTGGCGTCGGTCCAGAGGTCGGCGACCTTGGGGCCGAGGGCGATGATGGCGGTGATGCCGGCGATGGCGATGACGCCGAGGACCAGCGCGTACTCGACCATGTCCTGGCCGGCGTCCTCGCGGATGATGCGGGCGACGAGGGTGGAGATGCCGTTCATGTTCATGCTCCCTTCTGGCGGCGGGCGGCGG
>CAIPGK010000586.1 GCA_903864575.1 uncultured Chloroflexota bacterium | reverse complement strand
TGTTGGTTGCCGTCACATGGTCGATCGGGGCCAGTTTTTCTCCGACGAACTGGGAAATCTCGCGAATGGTCGGCCCTTCGACCACGACCCGGAGATCGTGTCCACCGGAGACGAGATGAACCGACCGGACCTCCGGGTGGCGGTAGATGCGAGCCGCCACCTGGTCGAATCCGACATCCCGCTGCGGGGTCACGCTCACATCGATGAAGGCCACCACGCGGTCGGGCATCACCCGTTCCCAGTCGATCACCGTCCGATAGGCCCTGATGATGCCGCGGGCTTCCAGATCGGCCACGATGGCGGCGGCCTCGGACTCCGTGACCCCGGTCAGCGCGGCGATCTGCGCCGGCGTGCGCCGGGCATCCCCTTCGAGCGCCCGAAGCACCTTGCGCACGCGGTCCGACTGCTCCTGATCCATCGCGCCTCCCCGCCGCTCCCGGCCGGCCAACCTTCGCCCCGATTCGACGCATGGTGCAGCGCGATGGCCCTCGCTGTCCACCCGGCGACCACGGATCGCGTCGGGTTCGGGGGAAGGTTGCCCCGCTCCGGGTACCATTCGGTTTCGTCGAATGTATGGTTGCCCATCCCAGAGGACTGAATGCCCCGCTTCTCCACCCGCGTGCGCCCGTTCGCACCATTGCTTCTCCTCTCCGCGTTCAGGCCCGGCCGCGTCACGGCGGCGCCGGAGCCACGCCCGAATGTCATCGTCGTCCTTCTTGACGACCTCGACACTACAAGCGCCGCGGCAATGCCCACGATGCAACGTCTGATCGCAGGCGAAGGGCGCACCTTCGCCAACTATCTGGTGGCCGTCCCGACCTGCGCACCATCCCGCGCCTCCCTGCTGCGGGGTCAATACGCCCACAACCATGGCGTCCTCAGAAGCAACGGCAACATGGGCGGCTTCCAGCGGTTCCACGATCTGGGAGACGAGGAATCAACGCTGGCCGTCTGGCTTCGCGCCGCGGGCTACCGCACCGGCCTCTTCGGCAAGTACCTCAACGGCTATCCCGGTGAGCAATCCTCGACCTACATCCCCCCCGGCTGGGACGACTGGCGAGCCAACTCTCACGGCGACGACGGCAAGAATGCCCGTAACTTCTATCGGTTCACCCTCAACGAAAACGGCACGCTCGTCACCTACGACGACCGGGTCAACGATTACGCGACCGATGTCTCCGCTCGTCATGCGGTCGAGTTCATCCGTGCCTCGTCCACAGCAGGGGCGCCATTTTTCGCCCTGCTGCCCCTGCGGGCGCCGCACGAACCTGCCCAGCCCGCCATCGAGGATCTCGACGCGTTCGACGGCGCGATCGCCCCCCGCACCCCGGCATTCGACGAGGCCGATGTCTCCGACAAGCCAATCTGGATCCAGCGCACGCCACCTGTCTCGCCGGAGACCCTGGCGAAAACCGACGCCTTCCAGCGCGACCGCCTGCGAACGCTCCTCTCCGTGGACCGCGCGCTCGAAACGCTGGTCGCGACGCTCGAAGAAACCGGGCAACTGGCGAACACCTACATCATCTTTACCTCGGACAATGGGTATCACCTCGGGGAGCACCGGCAGCAACTCGAGAAGGGCACGCCCTACGAGGAATCGATCCGGGTGCCGCTGATCGTCCGAGGACCCGGTATTCCCGCGGGCACCATCGAGACTCGGCTCGTCAGCGGAGCCGATCTCGCGCCGACCATCGCCGAACTGACGGGGGCCGGTATTCCGGCATTCGTCGACGGCCGTTCCATCGTTCCCCTGCTGATGGCGGAAGAGACGCCGTGGCGCGACGCCGTCCTCATCGAAACCTACCGGGACCCTGCCTCGCTGGTCTACGTCGAAGGTGCGCTGCAGTACCGCACCCCGCCCGAGCAGGCGGCGGAGACCGACGACGAAGACCGTGACGACAACCCCAATCAGCCAGCATGGCGCGCGATCCGCACGGAAACCACCCTCTATGCCGAGTACGCGACCGGCGAGCGCGAGTACTACGATCTGACCACCGACCCGTGGGAAGGTGAAAACGGAGCGACGGATCTCGATCCCGCGCGTCTCGTCGCCTTGTCCGGCCAACTCGCCGCCCTCTCGGCGTGTGCCGGCGAGACCTGCCGGGTGGCAGACGCAGCCGACGACCCCGCCCGTCTCGATCCGCCCCCGATGCCGATGATCGAGTTGCCGTTGCCCTTCGAGGCGCTCTCGTGGGATTCCACGATCCAACTGCAGGGCCTGGGCCTGGACGGTTCGGGCGAAGAACTGCCTGACGACGCACTGTCGTGGGAGGTCATCCTGCACTCGGCAAAGGGCGAGCGGCTTCGGGAGCGCCCGATGACGGGCCGCAACCTCGAAATCAACCCGGCGAAACTGCCGAAGAGCCGACGCGCCTTCAAGGATGCGTGGCTCGAAATCATCCTGACCGTGACCGACGCAAAGGGTCGGTCACGGTCCACCAGCGTCGCCTATGGTCTGGCGACCCCGGAGGCAGGCATCCCGGGCCGCAAGCACGCAACCCCGGTGCCGCTCCGGTAGAGGCTTGCTACCAGTACCGCATCGCCCCCCGGAACAATTCGGCGAGATCCTCCGGGGTAGCCGGGCGGGGCGAGAGCTTGGTC
The DNA here is from genome assembly GCA_903864575.1 of uncultured Chloroflexota bacterium. GTDB lineage: Bacteria > Chloroflexota > Chloroflexia > Thermomicrobiales > UBA6265 > CADCWF01. The sequence goes on along the minus strand of CAIPGK010000586.1, from coordinate 5,332 downwards.
ACCCGGTGCTGCGGGATGGCCTTCTCCACCAACGCCGGGATGTCCGCCTCCGTGTACCCGACTGCAGCGATGCCATTCGGCATTTCCACCCGCTTCATGATCCCGATCAGCGCCTGCGCCAGCACCTCGCCCGCGTCATCGAGACTCGCATGTCTGGTGTCAGCCCCAAGCATTCGCGCGGCGTCGAGGTGCCGCTCCGGGCTGGCGACCGCCGTCCACCGGAAGACCGACGGGGCGTTGAGAATCACGGACATTCCATGCGGCACCAGCGGCCGATCCGCCGGGTAACCATCCGCAACGAAATCGCGGACCAGCCCGGAGACACCGTAGGACATCCCGTGCGGCAGATGCACCCCGGCATTGCCGAAGCCAATCCCGGCGAAGGCCGAGGCGAGGAGCATCTGGCCGCGCGCCTCATCGTCCTCCGGGGTGTAAACGGCGCGGTCGATATTGGCCGCCATCATCCGCATCGCCCGTTCGGCCCAGATGTCGGAAACCGGATTCGAGCCCTGATATGACGGGCGCAGATGCGGTTCCGGCGCGGCGGCGCGGCGATCGAACGGCAGCGCGGTGTAGGACTCGATGGCGTGCGACAGCACGTCGAGCGCGGAACAGGCCGCCACCATCGGCGGCATCGTCCGGGTGTTGTCCGGATCGATAATGCCAAGCGCCGGGCGCAGGGATCGGTGGGCAATGCCGGTCTTGGCGTGCATCTCGACAAAGTCGAAAATCGCCACGCCGGTTGTCTCGCTGCCAGTTCCCGCCGTGGTCGGAATCGCGACGAGCGGCTTCAGCGGCCCCGGCACCGGCTTGCCCGCGCCGATCGGCGGATTCACGTATGCGAGAAACTCGTCCGGCCAGGTGGAGTAGAGATTCGCCGCCATCGCCGTATCCATCGCCGAACCGCCGCCGACGCCGACGAAGCCGTCGAATCCGCCATCGGCCGCGAACGCTGCAGCCTCCTTGAATGACAAATCGGTCGGTTCGACCCGCGCCCGGTCGTACAGCACGGCGTCGATTCCTGCTTCCCTGAGCGAGGTCATCACGGTCTCGACCGGCGGCAAGTTCGCCATTACGGGGTCGGTCACCACCATCACGCGGGTTGCGCCGAGCCGCCGCAGGTCAGAGCCGACCTCGCGGGTCGCGCCCTGCCCGAACTTGATCGCGGAGGTGTCCATCTGGAACGCCGTCTCGAACCGGTCCATCGCCCTCGCACTCCTTCCGGCCACGCTGTCATGGCCAATTCCGGCCGCTCGCTGGTCCCCCTATACTCGCATGAACGCCGTTTCAACCGATGCGCTCCGAAGGAGATGTCCGTGCCCCTCGCCGCCAACGCCACACTGTTGCTGATCGACTTCCAGCTTGGCATCGACGATCCCCGGAACGGACAGCGAAACAACCCCGGCGCGGAAGCTAACGCCGCCAGCCTGCTTGCGGCCTGGCGGGCAACCGGCCGGCCCGTCATCCACATCCATCATGCCTCGGTGGAACCGGATTCTCCGCTTCGGCCCGAGCGCCCCGGCTATGCCGTCAAACCGGAACTTGCCCCGGCTGGCGCGGAACCGGTGATCGTCAAGCATGCGAACAGCGCCTTCATCGGCACCGATCTCGAGGAACGGCTGCGGCGCAACGGTGTCGACCAGCTCGTCGTGGCGGGCCTGACCACCGACCACTGTGTCTCCACGTCGGTCCGGATGGCCGGCAATCTGGGGTTCGACGTCACCCTCGCCGGCGACGCCACCGCCACCCACGGGCGAACAGGACCGGATGGCGTGTTGCACGACCCCGAAACGATGCATCAGGTAGCGCTCGCCAGTCTTCACCGCGAGTTCTGCACGGTGAGGCCGACAGCCGAGATTGTCGACGCGCTCTCCACCCGCGGCTGATCGCGTCATTTCGCGAAACAGCTCGTCACGCTCGTGCATTTCCGCAACATACCGGGGAGCCGTTCAGCCACATGAAGGAATGTGGCGGAAGCACCCGGGGGCAGTCGCTGGGGAGGAGTCGGTGACATGGGGATCGGTGCGGGCAGCCCGCATCCCGGGGACCGTCATCTGTTGGCTGGCGCAGATGTCAGCGCTTGCGGGCCCAATTGCCGCCTACGCTCCTCGGGATGCTCCGGCAACCGCTACGATCCCTGTCTGCGGCATCCGGTCTGGCAAAGGCCCGGACCGTCAGGAATCACGCGAGGAACCAACGCTTCTCCGGCGGCAGCCTGCCGCACGCCTGCTCGCCACAGACCAGATCGAGATCATCGGGCAGGGCGATCCGGCAGATTCCGGACCGTGCGCGACAGATGAGGGTGGGATCGGTGGGTTCGACGGCGAGCGATTCGCCCCGGTATGCATCCCCGCGAAGTTCGCAACTGACGCCACGGGGAACGCGGCCATCGTCCTTGCGGACATCTCACGGGCAGACGCGTCGATACTGCCTGTTGAGCCCGACCCGGTAACTGGAGGATGCCAGCGGGGGGCCGGCTCCACGATCGAGGCCGCCCAGGCCCAGCCTCATGATCTGCCCGATTACGGCGGCGGGTGACAGGCCCGCGCGGATACCGGCACGATTCTGGCGACGGCGGGCGGCAGGAGACCGCCCGGTCGCGCGCAGACTGACCTCCTCGCCCTGTCGGACATGTCGTGAAGATCGCTGATGCACAATGCGCCGGTACTGCGCATCACCGGAGGCAAACGATGAAACGCGCCATCCTGATCGCCGCTCCGATCGCCGCCGCTGGAGCAGTGGCCGCGGTCATAGCCATCGAACATGCCGCCGCCCCGAGGAATGCGGACTCGCTCACCCGGCATGATGTCATGCGCCGGATCAACCGAGCGGTGACCAACCCGCTCATGCGGCAGGTCGCCCGGCTCGGGTTCGACTACCCTGCCATCGTCGTCGCGCCCGGCCGCACGACCGGCCGCATCCGCGAAACGCCGATCTTCGCGATGCGCGCAGGCGAGGATTTCCTGATTCCCCTCCCCTATGGCGAAGGAGCTGACTGGTGCCTCAACGTCCTCGCGCATGGCGGCTGCACCCTCCGATTCCGGAATGAGTCGATGGCCATGACCGCGCCGCGCGTTGTCGACGAGTCGGCCGTTTCGCCCTGGATCGATCCCCGCCGCCTCGCGATCTGGCGGCGGTGGGGCATCGAGCGATTCCTTCACCTGCAGTCAGCGACTGAAGGAACTCCCTCGCAGGTCGCGGGACAGGAGGCGCAGTGATGAGCCAGCTGTTCGATGACCGCCGCGATGCGGGAAGGCGCCTCGCGTCGCTGCTCGACCGCTATTCCGGCCGCAATGACGTCATCGTGCTCGGACTCCCGCGCGGCGGTGTTCCGGTCGCGGCTGAGGTGGCGCGAGCGCTTGGCGCGCCGCTCGATGCGCTGATGGTGCGAAAACTCGGCGTTCCCGGCCACGAGGAGCTGGCGATGGGAGCCATCGCGTCGGGCGGGTTGCGCGTGATGAACGAGGAGATCCTCGGCCAGCTTCGACTGCCGCCCTCCGCGATCGATGGCGTGGAGCGGCGCGAACGCGAGGAACTGGAGCGCCGGGAGCGCGCATACCGCGGCGACCGTCCTTTTCCCGACCTCCGGGGTCGGGTCGTCATCGTCGTGGACGACGGACTCGCGACCGGTGCAACCATGCGGGCCGCGCTCGGGGCCGTGCGGAAGCAATCTCCTGCATGGCTGGTCGCTGCCGCTCCGGTCGGCGCGCCATCCGTCCGAGGCCTGCTGCGGGAAGTGGCGGACGAGGTGGTCCTTGCGGCGGCGCCGGAGCCGTTTTACGCGGTCGGCGCGTGGTATCGCTCGTTCCCTTCGACCACCGACGATGAGGTGCGTGACGACCTTTCCGAGTCCTGGCGAATCAGACCGGACAGCGGGCGCGCCAACGCTCCCGTGTGATCTCGCCCCGCCGTGTGGTAGCGTGTCCGGCGGCAACGCTCGCAGCGATTCACCCGGAGAGAACCACCCGTGTCCACCTCCCACGCCGGACCGACCGCGCCTGAACTCGCCCGCGCCGCAGGGATGACCGCACTCGACTACATGCGCCACCGAGGCTACGTCTATGACGTGTCCGACGAGGCAGGATTGCAGAAGGCGATGCGCGACGGCGTGGTCTCCGGCTACGTGGGGTTCGACCCGACCGCCGCATCGCTCCATGCCGGCCACATGATGGGGATCATGATGCTGGCTGTGCTCCAGCGGTTCGGTCACCGGCCTGTGGCCCTTGGCGGCGGCGGCACCGCGCTCGTTGGCGATCCATCCGGCAAGACGTCCACCCGGGCCGTGATCTCCGAGGAGGCGATCCGCCAGAACCTGACGAGCATCTTGCCGCAGTTCGGGCGTTTCATCGACTTCGAAGGCGGGCGGTTCGGCGAGAACCCACCTGCCCTGCTGGTCAACAACGCCGACTGGCTGCTCGACCTCCATTACATCCCGTTTCTGCGGGACATCGGTCGCCATTTTTCGGTCAACGAGATGCTCGCCGCCGAAACCTACAAGACCCGGCTCGAAGGTTCCGGTCTGAACTTCGTCGAGTTCAACTACCGTCTGGTGCAGGCGTATGACTTCCTGCACCTTCACCGGGCCATCGGCTGCACGCTGCAGATGGGCGGCTCCGACCAGTGGGGCAACATCGTCGCAGGGGTCGATCTCATTCGAAAGGCGGATGGCGGTCACGCGTTCGCTCTCGTCTGCCCGCTGCTGACAACCGCCTCGGGACAGAAGATGGGAAAGACCGAGGGCAATTCCCTCTGGCTCGATCCGAATCTGACCTCCCCGTATGAGTTCTACCAGTACTGGGTGAACGTCGATGACGCGGATGTCGAGCGCCTGCTCAAGCTCTACACCTTCCTGCCCGATGAGCGGATCGCCGAATTGATGTCCGTCTCCGGGGCCGCGCTCCGCGAGACCAAGCACACACTGGCGTGGGAGATCACTGCCCTCGCCCACGGCGGGGAGGCCGCCGACGAGGCCCGCACCGCCGCACGCGCACTGTTCGGCAGCAGCGCGCCGGACATCGACGACCCGACCATCCCGACCACCGTCATCACCACCGCCGAGGCCGAGGGGCTCTCCATTGCCGATCTGTTCATCAAGGCCGGGTTGGTCCCCTCCCGCCGCGAGGCGCGCACGCAGGCGGGCAACGGGGCGCTCTGGCTCGGCGATGACCGGGTGCAGGATGCGGACAGCGCCTGGGATGGCGCGAACCCGGTGCTGCTCCGCTTCGGCAAGAAGAAATTCCAGCGCGTGCGGGTGGAGTAGCGCGCCGAGGATGCCGGCTTCCCGGCAGGCTCACGCGCATGCTTGCGGGCAAGCCAGCGGGTACTCCCGGTC
>CAIPGK010000585.1 GCA_903864575.1 uncultured Chloroflexota bacterium | reverse complement strand
TCGTCGGTCTCGATCTCGGTGGCGTAAACCACCTCATCGCCGTTCACCTGGGCGAGATCGAGGTTCTCCCCGATCTCGGCATGTCCTCCCGGCCAGCCAAGCGCCTCGGCCAGAAACGCGCCTGCAGCAGTTCGCAACTCGATCCCGTCCATTCCTGCCTCCCTCTCAGTGCTCCACTTTGCGATCATACCCGCATGTCCGTCCTCCACCCATGGGAGCACCCATTGAGCTCACCGCTGACCCCCGAAGAGTTGCTCGATCTCGCCCGGCAGGCAGCTGCCCGCGCCTACGCTCCCTATTCCGGGTTCCCGGTTGGCGCCGCGCTCATCACCGACGATGGCCGCGTCTTCCAGGGAGCCAACATCGAGAACGCAAGCTACGGCCTCGGCTGCTGCGCCGAGCGCACCGCCGTCTTTCACGCGGTCTTCGCAGGCGCGCAGGACGTCCGCGCCATCGCAGTCTGGGCGCCACGCGCCGCTCCCTGCCCGCCGTGCGGCGCGTGCAGACAGGTGCTCGTCGAGTGGCGCCCCCGCGACGGCGACATGGACATCATCCTCGAAGGGCCGGACGGCGTGATGGTCCGGTCCCTCGAATCCCTGATTCCCCTCTCGTTCGGCCCGCGCAATCTCGAAACGGAAGGTTGATCGTGATCCCATCCACCACTGGCCGCCTTGCCGGCAAGCGAGCCATCGTCACCGGTGCAGGCCGCGGCATCGGCAAGGCGATCGCCACGAAGTTCCTGCAGGAAGGCGCGCGCCTCGTCGTCTGCGACATCGTCCCGGACCGCATCCAGGCATCCGCTCGCGATCTTTCCGCCGCAGGCGAGGTCCATCCCATCGCCGGCGACATCACCGACGGCGCATTCTGCGAAGCGCTGATCGCGGAGGCGCACTCCCGCCTCGGGGGGCTCGACATCCTCGCCAGCAATGCCGGCATCGCCATCGTCGAGCCGTTCCTCGAGCAGTCGATGGAGACCTGGGACCGCACCCTCGCCGTGAACCTGACCGCGACCTTCCGCCTCGGCCAACTCGCGGCCCGGTCGATGATCGCGCAGGGAACGGGCGGCGCCATCGTCAACATGGCCTCCAGCAACGGCCACATGGGCGAGCGCGGCCTTGCCGCCTACAACGCGTCCAAGGCGGGCGTCATCCTGCTAACCAAGACGATGGCGATTGAACTCGCCGAGGCGGGCATCCGCGTCAACTGCGTCTCCCCCGGCTGGATCTGGACCGACCTCGCCGCAGAGGGCGGCATGGATCCAGAGTTCATCAAGGCCTATCTCGAAAAAATCCCGCTCCGCCGATACGGTCGCCCCGAGGAGGTGGCCAACCTCTTCGCCTTCCTCGCCTCCGACGAAGCCTCCTTCATCACCGGCGAATCCGTCGTCATCGATGGCGGCCAGTTGTCCGAGGAATAGTCCGGCATTCACCGCCCATGCATACGGTCAGCCCGAGGAACGAGGGATCCGGTCATCGCAGCCTGGCGCGCCAGAGACGCCTCGTTCCTCGGGCAGCAGACGCTCCCGACAGCGGTCGTTCCGGTCGGGTTCGAGCCTACTTCGTATCCCGCACCAGCGACGCCTGCTCCACCCGCAGCCTGATCCTCCGGCTTCCGGAATCCAGCAAGCCGAGCCGCTCGGCGCCGCTCACGGACACCCGGAGAGGAGTCCCGTCGGCATCCACCAGCAACTTCACCATCGGCCCTTCGAACACGATCTGCTCGACGCGTCCCTCGATCTCCCCGGGCTGCCCGGTGGCCGCGCCATCCGCCAGCACCGCGATGTGCTCGGGCCGGATGAACGCCATCGCCGCCTCCCCGGTCGCCAGCCCCAGCGGGTTGGCGGCCGGAATCGAAATGCCGCCTGCGTTCACCATCGCCACCGGACCGACCTCGGGCGACATCGCCGTCTCGGTCACCACGCCGCGCAGAGCGTTGTTGTCGCCCACGAAGTTCGCCACGAACTCCGTCTGCGGCCGAAGGTAGATGTCCAGCTGCGTTCCCGCCTGCTCGATCTTTCCCTTGTTCATCACGAAAATGCGGTCAGAGATCGCGAATGCTTCCGATTGATCGTGGGTGACGTAGATCGCGGTCTTCTTCGTCCTCCGCTGTAATGCCAGGATGGAGTACTTCAGCGTGTCCCGGAGGTTCCGGTCGAGCGCGGAGAGCGGCTCATCGAAAAGCAGCACGCGCGGATCGGTCGCCAGCATCCGTGCCAGCGCCACCCGCTGCTGCTGCCCGCCCGAAAGCTGGGCGGGCATTCGGTCGCCAAATGCGCCAAGCTCCACCATCTCCAGCATCTGCTCGACCCGCTGGCGCACCTCGGCTTTCGGCGTGCCCTTCACCTCGAGACCGAAGGCCACATTTCGGGCAACCGAAAGATGCGGGAACAGCGCGTGGCTCTGGAAGGCGAGTCCGATGTTCCGGCGGTTGGGCGGGATGCCGTTCATCAATTGATCGTCGAACAGGATCGTGCCACCCGTCGGTTCGACCAGCCCCGCCACCATGCGCAGCGTCGTCGTCTTGCCGCACCCCGACGGCCCGAGCAGGGTCACGAACTCGCCGTCCCGGATGTCGGCCGAGACGCGATCGACCGCCACGGCCTGCCCGTAGCGTTTGGTGACGTCGTTAAGGCGAACACGGCTCATGCGATTACGTCTTCCCGTGCGAAACCGGCTGCCGGCGAGAAACGAGCGATCCGTGGACGATCAGATCAGATACGTCCCCTTCAGATACCGCGAACCGAACACCTGGAAGAAGAGCAGCACCACGAGGAACGACACCAGTTGCATCGTCGAGGCAAGCGCTGCCGTGGAGGGCTGGAACCCCGCCGTGCGCGTCAGGTTGTAGACCCGGAGCGCCGCCGTCGTCGTGTTCGGCCCGGCGATGAACAGCGTCACGAGGAACTCGTTGAACACGATGACGAAGGTCAGCAGGATGCCCGCGCTCACCCCCGGTCCCAGCAACGGCAACTCCACCCGGAAAAAGGTCGTCATCCGTCCTGCTCCCAGCGTGCTGGCCGCCTCCTCGAAAACGCGCGGCAGGTCGCGCAGGGCCACGATGATCGGGACCAGCATCAGCGGGAAGGTGCCCACCACGTAGGCGGCGATCAACCCGATGAAACTCTGCGGGATGCGAAACAGGAATGCGTACGCCACCACCAGACTCAGACCCATGACCGCGGCTGGCGCGTACAACGCGAGATTCAGCGTGGAGAGGAGGAAACTCTTGCCCGGCACCGGATAGCGCACGATGGCATAGGCGGCAGGAATCGCGATCAGCAGGTTCAGCACGATGGTCAGCACCGTCGCTCCGAACGACAGCAGCAGGTTCTCCTTGAAGCTACCAAGCACGTACTGGTAGGCGCCCAGCGTCCACCCGCCGCCGACATTCTGCAGC
>CAIPGK010000584.1 GCA_903864575.1 uncultured Chloroflexota bacterium | reverse complement strand
GCATGTGCTCAACCAAAACTGGCAAGTCCTGTACGACGAGATGCTGGCTTACCGCCAAGCGTGTGGTCATGCCCATGTGAAAGCGATTCTCGCCACCGGTGATCTGGTGACGCTGGAGAACGTGGCCCGGGCCTCCTGGGTCTGCATGATGGCGGGCGCCGATTTCATCAAGACCTCCACCGGCAAGGAAAAGGTCAACGCCAACCTCGTCACCTCGCTCACCATGGTGCGGATGATCCGCTGGTTCCACGAGGAAACCGGCATCGAGATCGGCTACAAGCCGGCGGGTGGCATCGCGTCCGCCAAGCTTGCGCTCGATTATATGGCGCTGATGAAGGAGGAGCTCGGTACGCATTGGTTACAGCCGCATCTCTTCCGCTTCGGCGCCTCGTCGCTATTGACCGATATCGAGCGTCAGCTCGAGCACGGGCTGACGGGGCACTACGCCGCCGATTACCGGATGCCGATGGTGTGAGGAGAAACACCGATTGTCCAAGTCGGTGGTGCTCGTGACCGCTGAGCGTCTGCGTTTGGGGGAGCTTGCCATTCGCTACAGTGAAGTTGGCAGGCCAAACCTGACGCTTGATGAGCGCCTAGTGGTTGAGACGACAGATGGTTTTTTCGCGATTGAGCCCTCCGAGGAGTTGCGGGCTCACTACGAAAGCGAAGAATTGGCCAAGATAACACTGACGATCAAACAACCGAACTTCTCGCTTCTTGAGTACCGGACCAATGCAGATCTGCGGAGGGCACTAGGGCCGCTCAGCGTTATCAGCGGGGTTCTGGTGGATGACGACCACGGCCGCATCAGACCTTTAGCCGAACTTCAGGCGGAGTTCTCGGAGCAACGAAATGAACTCGACCGTTGAAGCCTGCCCGACCTGCGGCAACACGATGGACTGGGAAGCCAAACGCTCGAACGCGGACCGGATCGCCAGCCTGCTGCCTGGCGACTTCTTTCACGCCAAGGGTATCACGGTTGGCGGACTAATATTTCTGACCACCGCAGTTTCCGAAACGACCATCAGTTCCCACGAGCTGTCGTCCCCGAATGTCGTCAGTCGCTTTGATCGGGCCACGGGCCACATGTTACCGGACGAGTTTTATACGCCGGGAGACCGTCCCTGGATGATCGACTCCGTTGAGCCGCTACCAATTGCTGTACATCAGGGTCTGCTGGATATTGACCGACGGAACCGTTTGCGCCCGCTTGAGAATGTCATGCCGGGCCTCAGGGAAAACCTGGAGGCCTTCGACCGAGCCCACGAACACTACTCTGCCCACGCGTTCACCGCCGTTTCGGCAGGAGACAGCCAATGAACAAGATCGCTGAAATCTTCGCGTCCCTCGAATACGGCCCGGCGCCGGAGGCAAGTGACATGGCCATGGCCTGGCTCGATGCGCATGGGCGCAAGTTCGGGCATTTCATCGATGGCGCTTTCACCGCGCCGGGCAAGACGTTCGCCACCACCAACCCGGCCAATGGGCAGGAGCTGGCTGAGGTGACCGATGGCACGCCGGCCGATGTCGATGCCGCCGTCAAGGCGGCGCGCGCGGCGTTCCCCGCCTGGTCGGCGCTCAAGGGCTTCGAGCGCGCCAAGTATCTCTATGCCATCGCGCGGCTCATCCAGAAGCATGCGCGGCTCTTCGCGGTGCTCGAAACCCTCGATAACGGCAAGCCGATCCGCGAAAGCCGCGATGTCGATATCCCGCTGGTGGCGCGGCATTTCTACCACCATGCCGGCTGGGCGCAGCACCTTGCCCGCGAGTTTCCGGGCCATGTGCCCTATGGCGTCTGCGGGCAGGTGATCCCATGGAACTTCCCGCTGCTGATGCTCGCCTGGAAGATC
>CAIPGK010000583.1 GCA_903864575.1 uncultured Chloroflexota bacterium | reverse complement strand
GCGGCCGGAGCCGTCGCTCGCGCCGCTGGTCAACCTGCCCCCGAGCAGGTGGTACGACGATTACACCTGGGCCGTCGATCACGTGCTGCCTCCACAGGCGGCCTACGATGCCCTGCGTGATGACCTGGATGTCTTGCGCGACGAGGGAAAGGCGATGTGCCTGACGCTGCACCCGTTCGTCAGCGGACGCCCGGGGCCGTCCCGAACGATCCAGCGCCTGCTCGACTACGCGATCGACCTGGGAGACATCTGGATCACTCGCGCCGATTACATGGCGCAGTGGTGGCTGGACCGGTCCGGCGAAACAGGCGGAAACTGAGCCATCCGCCGTCACGGGGAGGGATCGGAGCGAATCCGAGCCGCTATACTTCGCTGAGTGCGCTGCGTTCCGGCGCAGCCATTGCCCCGGTAGCTCAGGGGATAGAGCAGTCGCCTTCTAATCGACTGGCCGCAGGTTCGAATCCTGCCCGGGGTACCTCGTCCAGCGCCGGCCCGAGCGTGGAAAGGGCGTCATCCTCATGGTGCTGTTTCCCATTGTTGCCTTCATGATCAGCCTCGCCAGCTGCCTGCTCGTCTCCCATGATGCCTGGCGGCGGCCGAAACCGGACAAGATCGCCTGGGCAATCTCGTTTGCCCTCTTCGCGATCGCGGCGGGGCTCGAGGTGGCTGGGTCGCTGGCCGGATGGACGCCCCTCATGGCGCGGGGCTATTACCTTGCGGGCGCGGTGCTTGTGGTCGGGTATCTCGCGTTGGGCGAGTTGTATCTGCTGGTTCCGGGAAAGATCGGTCGATTTGCGCCCGGCGCCGCGCTGCTGGTGACCGCCATCGCCGCCACCATCGTGCTCGAGGCACCGGTCAACGAAGCCCGGCTGGCGACTGACGGGTGGCGTGCCATCGAGAAGGGACCCGCCCTGATCGCGCTGGCTGTCGCCATCAACACCATCGGCACGTTGGTGCTTGTGGGTGGGGCATTCTGGTCGGCGTGGCAGTTCCGTCGTGATCCCGCCATGCGCTCGCGAATGCTCGGCTGCATGCTGATTGGCGCAGGCACGCTGGTGGTGGCGAGCGGAGGGTCGCTGACCCGGCTCGGCTCTCCCCAGTATCTCTACATCGCAATGGCTGCAGGGGTGACGCTGATCTTCGCCGGATACGTCCAGTCGAGGAAACCCGCGGCAGCAGCCGGCGCAGTCGCGGCTGGGCCGGTCAGGGTCGTGGCATTTGCCCCCGGCGACGTTGACGCACGCGGTCTTTCCCTCGATCCAGGGCTGCGCGTAATCGCGAACTGGCTGGAGACGCTGGACGCGGCTGGGGTTCGGTCCCAGTGTTTGTCGTGGAGCGCGACACCGGGAGATGAGCCGTATCTCGGACGGGAAGATGCCCGGATGACGTGGCGGTTGCGCGCAATGCTGCCGGGACAGGCGGTTCCCGCGTTCGATGCCCTCCCGGTTGCGGTACGCCGCCAGCTCGCCGAGGTGTACGAAGACGTGTTCAGCGATCTCCCTGCCGGCCCCCGGTCCGGTCGCCGGGCTGGGTGACCGTCGCGCGGACCTGCCCTACGGCGGTCCGTACCAAGATGGCGACGCCGTCTCCGGAGCCGAAGGTCCAGCGAGTCGGTCCCGATGCACTCAATTCGCGCGCGATGGCCGGCTGTCCGGCAACGGTCCTCACTTCGAGCGTTCCGGAAGCGGCGGGATCGATGTCCAACTCGATTGCGCCAGCGACGCTCTCGGCCAGGACCTCGCCGTTGCCGTCCGGGCTGATGGCGAGGTGTACCGGTCCGCTGGCCGATGTTGCCCGAACCAATCCCCTGCAGATTGAGATCGTGATGGCCCCTGCCGCGGTCGTGGCGGACAGCTTGCCATCGCATCCGCTGAGCCGGATTGCGCCGCTAGCAGTCTCGGCATCTATCCTGGCCACGCAGTTCGAGAGCGTGATCTTTGACGCCGCGCCAACGACCGAGATGCGGTCGGCCCTGATGTCTGCCACGTCGATGGCGCCTGCCTGCTGCGATGTTTCGAGCGCGAGAAGGGCGCAGTCCACGTTCACGTCAATGCTGATGCTGAAGCGAGGCGGCCGGAGCGCGACCGCCGTCCGGGTCGGTGCCACCGGCGACGACGCGCTGCCCCGGTTCGTCCAATCCGACGGGGGCGGGAGCACCTCGGCCCGAATGGAATCGTCGTCGGCTTCGATTTCGATCGCCCAGTCGTTCCAATCCTTCACTGCCGGATCGGGATGCTTGATCCAGCTCAGCGCGATCCCGGCACCGCTCCCGCTGGCGACGCGAATGTCGCCGGCGAGGTTTCTGACGGTGAGCGTCAGGCCGTTCGTGGCACATGGCCGCGACATCGCGCCGCTGGCGGGTTCCGGAGCATGGGACATGGTCATCCTCGCTGTCTCGATGCAATGCTGACGGAGATCGGGCGGTGATGCAATGGCGGCTGATCGGCGGCAGAGCGCTCGGATATACTCCTCCTGAATGCCTTGGCGACGGGCTGAGAGGTGAGGAAATGGCGAAGTACGAAGTCGGCGACGTGGTGCGCGTGGAGATGCCGAAGGGGCTGAACAAGCGTGGCGTCCTCGGCATCAGTGTGATGTACACCACCTGGCCGGAAGCGAGGTTTGACGGTGCAGTGGGAACGGTGACCGCCATCGACCCCGCCGGGCCGTCCGGAATTCCGCTCTTCATGGTGGACTTCCGTGATCACAAGAACAAGGTCTCGGTCCCCTGGCAGGGTCAGTGGTTCCGGGAGGAATGGATCGAGCACACGGGTGAGCGGAGGGAGGTCGCGCCCGCGACTGACGGCCCCTTCGTCGCCGCCTCCGGTTTCGCGGAGAGTACTACGGTGCAGTCAACGTAAGGGCGGGACGGATCAGACAGGCGACGTGAAATCGGCCCGGGCACACCGCCCGGGCCGATTCCGTTGAGGCCTCCTGATTCGGCCGGGATCAGGCGTTGGCGAGCGCCTGATCGAGGTCGGCGATGAGGTCTGCCAGCGTTTCCAGACCGACGGAGACGCGGACGTAGTCCGGAGAGACGCCCGTCGAGATCTGGGCTGCCTCGTCGAGCTGGGAGTGGGTGGTGCTGGCGGGGTGGATCACCAGCGACTTCGCGTCGCCGATGTTGGCAAGGTGGGAGAACAGCTTGGTGCCATTGATGAAGGTCCTTCCCGCCTCGAGACCGCCCTTGATGCCAAAACCGAGGATCGCGCCGTAGAGGCCGCGTGTCCAGTAGTGCTTGGCGCGATCGAATGCGGGGTGACCGGGAAGCCCCGGGTAGTTGACCCAGGAAACCTTCGGGTGGCTCGAGAGATAGTTGGCGATGGCGAGCGCGTTCTGGCTATGGCGTTCCATCCGCAGCGGCAGCGTCTCAATGCCCTGCAGGATCAGGAAGGAGTTGAACGGAGAGATGGCCGGACCGATGTCGCGCAGCCCCTGGACTCGCAGCTTGATGATGTAGGCGATGTTCGCACCGAAGTTCTCGACCGTGAAGACATCGCTGTACACGAGGCCGTGGTAGCTGGGGTCGGGTTCGGTGAAGCCCGGGAACTTGCCGGAGGCCTTCCAGTCGAAGGTGCCGCCGTCGACGACGATGCCGCCGAGACTTGT
>CAIPGK010000582.1 GCA_903864575.1 uncultured Chloroflexota bacterium | reverse complement strand
GGGGCGAACGCGGCTACTTCTTCCACGTCTCCATGATGCTCTCCGGCTGGGCCTTGCCGCCGCGCGGGTAGCGCTTCACGAAGTCGTCGGCGATGTCCTCGAACGTGACCCACTTCACGCCGTCGTGACCGTTGATGTACTCGATCAGGCGCTCCAGCATCAGCAGCACCTGCGGGCGGCCCGAGACGTCCGGGTGAATGGTGATCGGGTAGACCGCGTAGTCGTACTCGCGGTACACCCAGTCGAACTGGTCGCGCCAGATCTGCTCGAGGTCGTGCGGGTTCACGAAGCCGTGGCTGTTCGGCGACTTCTTGATGAACATCATCGGCGGCAGGTCGTCGATGTACCAGTTCGCGCCGATCTCGACCAGGTCGGTCTCCTCGCCGCGCTCCAGCGGGCGCATCCACTCCTCGGCCTTCTTCGAGTAGTCGATCTTGGTCCAGGAATCGCCGACGCGGGCGTAGAACGGGTGGAAGTCGTTGTCCATCCGGCTGTGGTCGTACTTGATGCCGTTCTTCAGCAGCAGCCCGACCGTCGCCGCCGAGAGCTCCCACCACGGCGCGACGTACCCGCGCGGCCGCTGGCCGGAGAACCGCTCGATCAGGTCGATGCACTTGTTGAGGACCGCCTCCTCCTGCTGCGGGGTCATCGCCACCGGGTTCTCGTGGGAGTACCCGTGGAGGCCGATTTCATGCCCCGCGTCGGCCACCATCTTCATCTGCTTCGGGAAGGTCTCGATGCTGTGGCCGGGGATGAACCAGGTGGTGCGGATGTCGTACTTGTCGAACAGCTTGAGCAGCCGCGGCGAGCCGATCTCGCCGGCGAACAGGCCGCGCGTGATGTCGCAGGGAGAATCCTCGCCGCCGTAGGACCCGAGCCATCCCGCCACGGCATCGACGTCGATGCCGAACGTGCACAAGATTTCCTTCTTCGCCATGATCGTGCCCTCCGTGGGTCGTTCGCTGCCCGGCCAGCGCGCGCCGGCCGCCTTGCACCCGAGTTGTTGCCGCCGCCGGCCGCCTTGCACCCGAGTTGTTGCCGCCGCCGGCCGCCTAGCTCCGCTGCTTGCGGAAGGCGTCCTTGCGGCGGATCCTGTCGCCGTCGAACTCGAACAGATCGCAGCCGCGGACGCTGCGCTTCACGCCGTCCGGGTAGGTCGCGGTGAAGGTCCATTCGCTCGCGCCGCGGTCGCCGGCGACGAAGACGCGGCCATCGTGAAACATGCCATCCGGGTAGGTGTCGAAGAAGCGCCGGTAACCGGCGTGGACGGCCTCGCGGCCCTGGAAGTTCATCCCTTCCAGATCGGGGCCGAAGGAGGCCTGGTAGCTGCAATCGTCCGCCATGTAGGTCATCAGCAGGTCGGCGTCGTGGCGGTTCCAGGCTTCGCCGAACTCGGCCAGTCGCTCGGCGGTCATCTCGTGGCGGCTCATCGCGCGTCCTCGGTGCGTGACGCCGGCGTGGGACGCCGGCGCGCGGTTGTCCTGCGGGGAATCCTGCCATAATCCGGCGCGTCGGCAGGTGCCCGGCCGCGCGGCTTTCGGCATTGTGCTGGCGACGGGCAGGGAACGCAATCGCGCCATCGGGGATGGCGCAGGGGAGCCAGCAATCATGCGACTTGATGGGAAGATCGCGCTCGTCACCGGAGCGAGCCGGGGCATCGGGCGAGGTATCGCGGAGGCCCTCGCGCAGGAAGGCGCGAAGGTGGCGGTCAATTACTTCGGCAGCCCCGAGGCCGCCAACGAGGTCGTCGAGGGCATCATCGCGTCAGGCGGCGACGCCCTCGCGGTGCAGGCCGATGTCTCCGACGAGCAGGACGTGACCCGGATGATCAACCAGATCCTCGACCGCTGGGGCAGGATCGACGTGCTGGTGAATAACGCCGGCATTCTCACCCAGAGCCATCTCGCCGAGATGCCCACGACGATGTGGGACGAGATGATGCGGGTGAACCTGCGCTCGGCCTTCCTCGTCACCCGCGCCGTGCTGCCGGGGATGTTGGCGCGCAAGCAGGGGCGGATCATCTATGTCGCCTCCCAGCTGGGGTTGAAGGGCGCGCCCGATCTCGTCCACTACTCGGCGGCGAAGGCGGCGCTGATCGGGATGACCCGCGCCCTCGCCCGCGAGGTGGCCCCGCACATCCAGGTGAACGCCATCGCCCCCGGCCCGATCGAGACGGACATGGTGGCCGGGATCACCGACGACTGGAAGGCGATGAAAATGGCCGAGTTGCCGCTCGCCCGCTTCGGGCAGGTGCGGGAGGTCGCGCCGACCGCCGTCTTCCTCGCCTCCGACGACGGCGCCTACTACACCGGCCAGGTGCTCGGCCCGAACGGTGGGGACGTGATGCCGTAGGGACAGCCCTCACCGCAAACATCCGTCATCCCGAGGCACGAGGGATCTCGTCTGCCTGGGCGCCCCGCGAGATGCCTCGTGCCTGGAGCCGTTGCCGAATATCCTGTCGTCATCCCGACGACCTGTCGTCATCCCGACGAAGGAGGGATCTGTCGGGCACGCCCGGATCCACGAGATCCCTCCTTCGTCGGGATGACGGACGTTTTGGCAACCGCTCCGGGGATGGCGAGGACGCGGGATGACGATGCGTTCATCGGCATCCGCCCGCGTCCGGCCCGGCGCGCGGCCGCTCAGTTGCCCCAGGCGAGCGTCCGGTGCGCGCCCGCAATGATGCGGGGGGTGTCGGGCCGGTAGGCGTTCTCCAGCGCCGGCGCGAAGGGAACGGGCACATCCGGGGAGGCCACGCGCTCGACCGGCGCGAGCAGCAGATCGCCGAAGCGCTCGGTGATCCCCGCCGCGAGTTCGGCGGCCACCCCGCCGGTCTTCGGGCCCTCATCGACGATGACGACCCGCCCCGTCTTGGCGACCGACGCGCCGATGGTCGCCCAGTCGATCGGGGCGAGGCTGCGGACGTCGATCACCTCGGCGGAGATGCCCTCGGCGGCCAGGTGCTCGGCGGCGTCCTTCGCCGTGTGGAGCATGAGGAGCCAGCCGAGGATCGTCACGTCATCCCCCGGGCGGACGACCGAGGCCGTGCCGATGGGAACGGTGTAGTCCTCATCGGGGATCTCGCTGGAGGCGTCGGTCGTGCCCGATTCGGCGCGCGCCCCCTTCGACCCGTACAGCAGCTTGTGCTCGAAAATGAGCACCGGGTCGTTGTCGCGGACAGCCGCCTTGAGCAGTCCCTTGGCGTCGTAGGCGTTCGACGGCGCGACGACCTTCAGGCCGGGGATGCCGGTGAAGTAGCGCTCCATGTTCTGGGCGTGCTGGGAGCCGCGCCCGGTCGCGCCGACCGGGGCGCGAAAGACGACCGGCACCGAAAGCGTGCCGCCCGACATGTACCGCATCTTGGCGGCGTTGTTGACGATCTGGTCCATCGCGAGAAAAAGAAAATCGGAGTACTGCACGTCGGCGATGGGACGCATCCCCATCATCGCCGCGCCGACCGCCGCGCCGAAGAAGCCGAGTTCCGCGATCGGGGTGTCGAGAATGCGGTCCGGGAAGCGTTGCTCCAACCCGAGGGTGACGGTGAACGCGCCGCCGAATCCGCCCGGCACGCCGATGTCCTCCCCGAGGCAGAAGACCGCCGGGTCGCGGTCCATCTCCTCGGTGATCGCTTCCCGGAGCGCTTCCGCGATGGTGAGATGCTTCATCGGGCGATCTCCGTGGCGTACACGTCGGTCAGGAGGTCGGCGGGGGCGGGTTCGGGGGCGTTGCGGGCGGCGTCCACCGCGTCCTCGATCATCTCGGCGACGCGGCCGTCGCGCTCGGCGAGGGCGCGCTCGTGGGCCGGCGCGAGGGCCTCCCGGAGGCGGGCGATGGGGTCGCGGGCGTACCAGTACTCCTGCTCCTCCTTTGGCTGGTAGTGGTTCGGATCGCGGCGGGAGTGGCCGGTGCGGCGATAGGTGAGCATTTCGAGGAGCACGGGCCCCTCCCCCCGGCGGCACTCCTCGGCGGCCCGCTGCGTGGCTTCGTAGACGGCGATCACGTCATTTCCGTCGACGGTTTCGCCGCGGATGCCGTAGGCGGCGGCGCGGTCGGCCACCCGGTGTACCTTCGAGACCTTGCTGAAATCGGTGGACGCGCCGTAGCGGTTGTTCTCGCACGCGAAGATGACCGGCAGGTTCCAGATGGCGGCGAGATTGACGCCCTCGTGGAACGCGCCTTCGCTGGTCGCGCCCTCGCCGAAGAAGCAGGCGACGACGCGGTCGGACTTCTGCATCCTGAGCGCGAGCGCCATCCCGGCCGCGAGGGGGATGCCCCCGCCGACGATGGCGATGGCGGGGGGCATCCCGACGGCCATGTCGCCCATGTGCATCGAGCCGCCCTTGCCCGCGCAGCACCCGCCTGCCTTTCCGAAGAGTTCCACCATCATGCTCTCCGCGGTGACGCCCTTGGCGATCGCGTGGCCGTGGCAGCGGTGGGTGCTGGTGATGAGATCGTCCGGGCGCAGGGCGAAGCAGACGCCCGCGGCGGTCCCCTCCTGTCCCTGCGCCTGGTGAATGGTTCCGGGCATGGAACCTTCGAGAAAGAGGAGTTTCACCCGCTCCTCGAACTCGCGGATGAGCAGCATCCGCTCGTAGATGTCGAGCAGCAGGTCGACGGGGTGGCTTGCCACGGACTCGGGCGCGAGGGCGACGCTCACAGCGACTCCAGTTCCTTCACCAACGAATCGAGAAAACGGGCGGCGTGATGCGGGGCGATGGCCGCGCCATCGGCGGTAAGGGCGAGCGGCAGGCGCGGCGCGATGGCGAGCCCGCCGGGCGACTCCGCGCTCACCACGAGGCGCGGCGGAGAGACGGCCAGCACCGGCAGACCGGACGCGGCCCGGAAGGACTCGATGCCCTCCCCCTCGACGGCGACGAGCAGCATGGCCGCCTTCGCGCCGCCGATGATCCGGCCCGCGCCGTCCGGGCCGACGACGGCTACCCCGGTCCCGGTCAGGCCGAGCGCGGAGGCCATCGCGCGGAGGGCCGCGGCGGCGACGGCCTCCGGCAACACCCCGCCCACGGGCAGGCGCGCGGCCCCGGCTGACGCGGTCAGCGTGAAGGCGGCGATGGGCGGGATCGCGCCGATGGCAGCGGCGGCGGCTGCGGCATGGGCGGGCGCGATCGCCGTGGGTCCCTCCTGGCGCGCGCGGTTGCGGGCGAAGAAGGACTGGCGCGGCGCGGCGGCTGATGGGGCATCCGGGGCGACGGCTCCCCGCGCGTTCTGCCGTTCCTGCCGTTCCTGCCGGGTGCGCGGCGCGGTGCGCGCGGCGGGCTGGGCGCCAGCCGGGATGGTCGCCGCCTGCGTCGCCTGCGCTGCCTGCGCCGCTGCCGCGCGGGGTCGCGGGGTCGCCGCGATGACCGCGATCGGCGCGCCGATGAGGACGGCTGCGCCGGGTTCGGCGAGCACCTCGGTCAGCACCCCGGCGGCGACGGACTCCACGTCCATCACCGCTTTCGCCGTCTCCACCTCCAGCAGGGGTTGGCCGAGAGCCACCTTCTCCCCCACCGCGACGTGCCAGCGGACGAGCGTGACCTCGTTGTCGGTCGGGGAGAGGTCGGGCATGCGAATCTGGACGGGGTTGGTCGGTGCGGTCATCCTGCGGCTCCCGGCGTCGCGTGGTCGCGGAGAAATGCGGCGGTTTCGGCGGCGGTGAAGACGCCCGCGGTCGTGCCGACGGCTATTGTCGCGGATGCGCCGACAACCTGGGCGTGCGTGACGGCATCGCGGAACGCGGCGCCCCGGTGAAGCGCGGCGATCAGGCCCGCGGCGAAGGCGTCCCCCCCGCCGGAGGGATCGATGGCGGCGACCGGAAACGCCGGGGCCTGCCAACACGCTGCGCCATCGGCGGCGGCGACTCCCGCCGCCCCGAGGGTGACGATGGCAGCCCCGGCCCCCATCGCGCGGAGGGCGCGGCACTGGCGGCCCGGATCGGATTCCCCGGTCAGGCGCGCGGCCTCGTCGTCGTTGGGCAGCACGATGTCGGTGAAGGGCAGGAGGGCGGCGATGGCCTCCGGGTCCACCGCGCCAGCGGGGATGACCACATCCAGCACGGTGCGGACGCCGAGATCGCGGCAGGCGCGAAAGAGGGGGATCAGGCCGTCCGCGGTCATTGCGGGCATGGCGTAGAGCCCGCCGATGTAGAGAGTGTCGAGCGTGGCGAGCCACGCCCGTATCTCCGGGGAATCGTCGAGCGAGAAGGCGGCGTTCGCGCCGACGACATGGACGTAGCGGCGGTCCTCTCCATCGATCAGCAGGACGATGGTCTGGGAGGTCGGCAGGCCGTCGGCCTCGCGAACGCGGGCGGCGTTCACCCCTTGCCGGGCGAGGTCGTCGCGCAGGAAGGCCCCGGCGGGGTCGCGCCCGACGCAGGCGGCGAGGTCCACCGCGACGCCCTGCCGGGCGAGGCCGATGGCGACGTTCGCCGCGCACCCGCCGCAGGAGAGCGGGAAGCGCTCGACGGTGACGAGCGCGCCTTCAGGCGGCAGGGCGGGCAGGGGGCCGCAGAAGGTGTCGGCGACGATCATGCCCGCGCATCCGGCGCGGCCGCGTCCGGCCATCGCGCTACCCGGCTCTGCCGAGGCAGCCGAGCGCGTCCATCCGGGCGAGGACGGCCTCGCGGACGGCGATCCGGCCCGCGATCAGCGCATCCTCCGGGCCGCCCATGCCGAGGAGGACGTGCGGATCTGGTTGCTCCGTGCCAAGCGCGGCGCGGACGGCCCGCAGCCACGCCTGCTTGAGCCCGGTGCCGTAATTGACCTTCGCCACCCCGAGCGGGATGGCGGCGCGGAGGGCGTCGTCGTCGATGCCCGTGCCGCCGTGCAGCACGAGCGGCACGCACGCTGCCTCGCGGACGGCGGCGATCAGCGGCAGATCGAGCCCCTTCCGCCCTTCGAGCAGGATGTGGACATTCCCCGCGCTCACCGCGAGCAGATCGGCTCCGGTCTCGCGGATGAAGGCCGCGGCGGCTTCCGGCTCGGTGCGGGAGCCGTCGTCATCGCCGCCGCCGTGGGGGAGGGCGCCGATCTCGGCCTCGACCGCCACGCCGCGCGGGTGGGCGAGGTCCGCCAGTTCCCGCGTCCGCGCGGCATAGGACGCGGCGGTTTCCCCCTCGGCCGGGATCGGCATGACGAGGTTGAACCCCTGCCCGATGGCCTCCCGCACGGCCGCGTGGCTGGTGCATTCATTGAATATGAGCCCGCAGGGAACGGAGCAGGAGTCGGCCGCCGCCCGCCCGAGCGCGCCGAGCCACGCCGTCCGGTCCGGCAGCACGCGCCCGGCGTGGGTATGGAACTCGCCGTTGAAGCCGATGATGATCGGGGCGCGCCCCTGCTCGGCGGCGTCGATCACCCCGGCGAGGGAGTCGATGCTCCACGCCTCGAAATACCCGACGGCATAGCCGCCGGCGAGCGCGTCGGCCATGAGCGTTGCGATCGGAACCAGTGGCATGACCTCGCACCCCTGCGATGGACGAGTCCTGCCGGGAGGGTAGCAGAACCCAGCGTGGCCGCGCGCGTGCCGGGTTGGGCCGGGCCGGGCGCGGCGCGCCTGGATGGCCGCTGTCATCACTGGCAGGTTCCGTCGTTGTTGCAGATGGGGTCGCCAGTCTGGCACGCCACGCAGGCCGCGCCGTTGGTTCCGCACGTGGTTGCGTCCTGACTCGCGTAGGGCACGCAGGTGCTGCCATTGCAGCAGCCGGCAGCGCAGTTCCCCGCGCCGCAGCTCGGCGGCGGCGGTGGCGTTGGCGGTGGCGTCGGTGTTGGCGCGAAGCAGCTGCCGTTGATGCACCGGGATCCCGCGTTGCACGCCGCGCAGGTCATGCCCAGCATGCCGCACAGGCCATCGTTCTGACCCGCGAAGGGCACGCACCTGCTCCCGCGGCAGCAGCCATCGGCGCAGTTCGCCGGGTCGCAGCGCCTGGCGGGCGTGGGGGACCCGCAGACCCCTGAGACGCAGGCCAGCGGGCGCGCGCCGCGCTGGCAGCAGTTGCGGTCGGCGGTGCAGGACTCGCCGGCGCGCTTGCAGCGGCAGCGGCCGAGGCCATCATCGTTGGCGCGGCCGGCGTCCAGGTTGCACACCTCGGTGCAGCAGTCGCGGTCGCGCTTGCAGATGTTGTCCGGGCGCTTCAGGCCCTTGCAGGGCCCCTCACTGCCGGGATGGCCACCATTGCGGCCGCGGGCGAGGCTGACGCCCGCTCCGCCGCCAGAAATGATGGCAAGCGCGGCCAGGATCCCGTGCCGCCGGGTGGCGCCGCCGCGCTGGCGCAGGGCGCGGACGGCCGCGTCGAACTGCCGGTGGTCCATGTGCGCTCCTCCGTGAACGTTTCGGCGAATGGCTGGACTGTAGCAACCGACCTACGCCGGGAGTGGCGGGAGATCAATGCGGTTGTGGCGTACGAGGCTTCACCCGCGGGCGATCGCGCTCCGGCGACTGGCATGATTCCTGCGCGCCACCGGATCCGCTCGCCGGATTTTGCCGGATGCCGCCGCAGCGCGTGAACACTCAGGGAAGGGACCCGTGATGCCGAATGGCCAGCCGAACATCCTCGTCATCTGGGGCGACGACATCGGGATCACCAACCTCAGCGCCTACTCGCAGGGGCTGATGGGCTACCGCACCCCGAACATCGACCGCATCGCCGCCGAGGGGATGCTCTTCACCGACGCCTACGGCGAGCAGAGTTGCACCGCCGGCCGCGCCGCCTTCATCACCGGTCAGTCGGTCTACCGCACCGGTCTGTCCAAGGTGGGAACCCCCGGCGCGCCGGTGGGGCTCAAGGCCGAGACCCCGACCATCGCCCAGTTGCTGAAGCCCCTCGGCTACGCCACCGGCCAGTTCGGCAAGAACCACCTCGGCGACCGCAACGAATACCTCCCCACCGTCCACGGCTTCGACGAGTTCTTTGGCAACCTCTACCACCTCAACGCCGAGGAGGACCCCGAATCCCCCGATTGGCCGCCCTCCGACCGCTTCCCCGCCTTCTCGCAGGCGTTCCGCCCGCGCGGCGTCCTCCGCTGCCGCGCCACGGACGTGGACGACCCCACCGAGGACCCCCGCTACGGGCGCGTCGGCAAGCAGACGATCGAGGATACCGGCCCCCTCACCATCAAGCGGATGGAGACCATCGACGACGAGATCCTCGCCGCCGCGCAGGAGTACATCGGTCGCAAGGCAGGCGAAGGCGCGCCCTTCTTCGTCTGGTTCAACACCACCCACCGTATTGAGTTGAAAACTTGCAGCGCCTCCACTACCAATCGACTGCATGACCAAGCTTGGATCCAGACCGGCACGGTTCATGTAGGCGATCGCCTCACAAACACCCATGAG
>CAIPGK010000581.1 GCA_903864575.1 uncultured Chloroflexota bacterium | reverse complement strand
CGGCGCGGTGAATGGCGTGGCAACCGGAATCGGCGGCATCAGCCAGCGGCTCCGCCATGTCCAGACCGGTCTGGTGGCGAACTACGCCCTCGCAATCGCGTTCGGGATGGTGCTGCTGGTCGGCATTTACCTCGGGCTGTTCAGCAGCGTCTTCAAGTAGTACGGAATGCGCGGCGGCCCTGCCCGGGCTGCTGCCGGACGGTTGCCCGCGTGAGGCCACGGAGTCGAGCGTGAACGGATTTCCTCTCCTGAGCGCAATGGCGTTTCTGCCCCTGGTGGGAGCGCTGCTCATCTTTCTGCTGCCGAAGGCGTCGGATACGTTTCCGCGGATGATTGCGCTGCTTTGCGCCATCGGTTCGCTGATCCTTTCCGTCGTCATGCTGGTCAACTTCGACCCGAACGCGCCCTTCGACGCCACCGTGACGGTGCCGTTTCAGGAGAAGTTCGACTGGAGTTCGGGCCTCGGAGTGTCCTACTTCATGGGCGTTGACGGCATCGCGGTGCCGCTGATCGTCCTCACGACGGCGCTCACGTTGATCGCGATCATCTGGTCGTGGGACACCGTGAACAAGCGGCGGCGGGAGTACTACATCGCGATTCTCCTGCTCGAGACCGGAATGCTCGGCGTCTTCATGGCGCTCGACCTCTTCGTGTTCTACATCTTCTGGGAGCTGATGCTCATCCCGATGGCGCTGCTCATCGGAATCTGGGGATCTGACAACCGGGTCTACGCGGCGGTGAAGTTCTTCCTGTATACCCTCTTCGGATCGCTGCTGATGCTCGTCGGCATCATCGCGACGTACCAGTCCTACTACCTGCAGACGGGCGAGCGCACGCTGAACGTCCTCAAGCTGCAGGAGGGCAACTACAGCCCGACCTTCCAGTTCTGGGTGTTTGCCGCGTTCTTCATCGCCTTCGCGGTCAAGGTTCCGCTCTTCCCGTTCCACACCTGGCTGCCTGACGCTCACGTTCAGGCTCCGACCGCGGCCTCGGTCATTCTGGCTGCGGTCATGTTGAAGATGGGCGGGTATGGTCTGCTTCGGTTCAACCTGCCGATGTTCGAGATCGGCACCCGCGCCTGGCAGCCGTGGATCATCGCGCTCTCGGTGATCGCGATCCTGTATGGCGCGCTGGTCGCGCTCGTCCAGCCGGACATGAAGAAACTGATCGCGTACTCGTCCGTCAGCCACATGGCGTTTGTGACGCTGGGCATCTTCCTGCTGAATCTGCAAGGCATGAACGGTTCTATGGCGGTGATGTTGGCGCACGGGTTCAACACCGGCGCGCTCTTCCTTCTCGTCGGCGTGGTCTACGAGCGGGCGCACACCCGGCAGATCTCGGCATTCGGGGGTCTGGCGAGCAAGATGCCCGCCTACGCCGCCTACTTCACCCTGTTCATGTTCGCCAGCATCGGCCTCCCGGGGCTGAGCGGATTCGTCGGGGAGTTTCTCGTCGCGCTCGGCACCTTCCAATACAACCCGTGGGTGGCGGTGCCCACCTTTGCGGTGGTCATCTTCGCCGCGTGGTACATGATGTGGATGTTCCAGCGGGTGATCTTCGGGCGCGCCAAGGGCGAGATGCCGGACCCGCACGACAACGCCCTGACCCTCGAGGAGAAGGCGATGCTCGCCGCCGCCGGCGGGGGACATGGCCACGGCCATGGGCACGGCCACGATGCCCATGGCGCAATGCCGCTGCCGGTCTCGGGCGGCAGCCACGACCACGATGACCACGGCACGCAGTGGCCTGATCTGACGAAGAAGGAAGCGTTGACGCTCTTCCCGCTGGCGGTGGCGACCATCATCTTCGGGGTCTTCCCGGGATTGATCTTCCACTACTGCC
Organism: uncultured Chloroflexota bacterium; assembly: GCA_903864575.1. Lineage (GTDB taxonomy): Bacteria > Chloroflexota > Chloroflexia > Thermomicrobiales > UBA6265 > CADCWF01. The sequence goes on along the minus strand of CAIPGK010000581.1, from coordinate 267 downwards.
AGCCGGCGTTCGAGCGCATCCTGGCGATGTACCAGTAACCGGGCGCCAGTTGACCGGACCGCTGGTCCGGGTTGGGGAATGGGAGCAGGCGGATGCTCGTCGAACTGTCCAATTTGCCATCGGTTGACTGGGGGATGATGCTCCCGGAACTGATCGTGCTTGCCCTCGGGATTCTCCTGTTGATGGGCGACGCGTTCCTGCCGAAGGCGAGCCACTACAAGGCGCTCACCGTCCTGTCGATCCTCGGCTACGGACTCGCGATGGCCT
>CAIPGK010000580.1 GCA_903864575.1 uncultured Chloroflexota bacterium | reverse complement strand
CACGGGTTCACACGCCCCGCAGCACATTCCCTCCCTCCCCCCTCCGCCTGACGAACGGCGGCCGGTTCCCCCCGGCCGCCGTTCGTCCATTCGACGCCCCCCGGATGGGCATCCGTCCGACAGGCCTCCCATTCGGTCATCATCGACACGAAACGATGCCCCAACGGAGGCGCAATGGCCGGTCAGAAAACCCTCCCCACCACGGCGGACCCCGACGCGTTTCTCGCCGCCGTCACACCGGACCGCCGCCGGGAAGATGCGCGGCGGATCGACGCCCTGCTCCGGGCGATCACCGGCCAAACGCCGGTCATCTGGGGGCCGTCCATGGTCGGATACGGGCAGATCGACTACCGCTACGCCAGCGGCCGGTCCGGGATCTGGCCCCCACTCGCCTTCGCGCCCCGCAGGGCCGCACTCGTGCTCTCTCTCATGGACGACCTGCGGAACCACCAGGCCTCCCTTGCCGCGCTCGGCAGCCCGCGGACCGGCGTCGGCTGCATCTACCTCCCCCGGCTGCCGGAGGATCTTGCGCCGCTCAGGACGATGTGCGAGACCGCCTGGCTCCGGAGCGGCGTTGGCGGAACGGGCGGCGGTTGACAGCTGTTACTGATTCGATTACAGTATCGATGGTCAACAAGGAGACGCGGCCGGAATGGCGCAAGGCAGGTTCGCAATGGCAGTACACGCGCTCACCATCCTGGCGGAGAGCCCGGACGGCGCGTGCAGCGCGTTCCTTGCCGCCAGCGTGAACACCCACGCCGCGTTCCTGCGGCGGGTCCTCTCCCGCCTCGCGCAAGCGGGGCTGATCGAGGCCCGCGAAGGGCGGGATGGCGGCTACCGGCTGGCGATGGCGCCGGAACGCATCACCCTCGGCGCGGTCTATCGCGCCACGGTGGACGAACCGGCCATCCTTCCCAATCCCGCCGGACCGAACCCGTTCTGCCCGACCAGCCGCGCCATGGGCCCGGTTTTTGCGGAGATCGCCGCTGGCGGCGAGGCGGCCATGCTTGCATGGCTCGACAGCCGATCCCTTGCCGACGTCGCCTCCAGCGCGGCGCAGGCGGTCAGCGCATCATCGAGCGCTGGATAGGGGGTCTTTCTTTGGCCAATACTGTGCCCAGCTCGGGCGCAGTTCACGGCGTCGCAGCGCCGCGCTGCGACAGTACAGCCGCCAGGAGCAAAGGCATCCCCTGGCAACGGAAAGGACATCGGGTCATGGGTTTTGGACGAACGGAAGGTTGGGCCGCCGTCGGCATGCTGCTGCTTCGGCTTGCGGTTGGGATCGTGCTCTTCGCCCACGGCTGGCAGAAGCTCTTCGTCATGGGAGTTCCCGGAGTGACCGGGTTTTTCGGCGCGATCGGCATTCCCGCGCCGGGCCTCATGGCCTGGGTGGTCACGCTGGTCGAGCTCCTCGGCGGCGCGGCCCTCATCCTCGGGCTCTTCACCCGCTACGTCGCGCCGCTTGTCGCCATCGTGATGCTCGTCGCCATCCTCACCGTCAAGAAGAGCGTTGGCCTGATCGGCGCGGAAGGCACGGGATACGAGCTCGACCTGCTCATTCTCGGCGGCGCCCTCGCGCTTATGTTCGCCGGCCCCGGCATCTACGCCCTCGACCGCCTGCTTCCCTTCGGTCCGGATTCGGAGACCGCCCTTTCCCCCACTCGTGCCTGAGGCCCCGCTCGCCGGGCGCTGACTGGCATCTCGCGCCTGGAGCGTATCGGACGTGATTGACCATCCTCCCGCGATGCCCTAGCCTAGACGCAGTCAATCGAAGAACGCCGGAACGGGAGCTCGGGGAGCCGGGCTGAGAGGGTGGCCATTCCGCCACCGACCGCGGACCTGATCGGGATAATGCCCGCGCAGGGATGCTGGCCAGGCCATCGCGCCGCCGTTCCCCCCCACCCGGGCCGGCGGCGCGACCGTTTCCGTCGAGGAGGCCTTCATGTCCGTCCGTCATTTTCCCGTCGCCGCTCCCATCTCCCGCCGCGCCCTCATCGCCGCCGGGATTGCGGCGGCAGCGCCGGCGCTCCTGCCTGGCCCAGGCCGGGCGGAAGGCACTCCCATTCCCGCGCGCGAACAGGTGAAGGTGGCGGTTGCGCTCGACTGGTACCCGAACGCCAATCACGCCGGGCTCTTTCTCGCGAAGGAGCGCGGCTGGTTCACCGAGGAGGGGATCGACCTCGATCTCTACACCCCCGCTGACCCCACCACGGTGCTGCAGACCGTCGGCGCGGGCAAGGACACCTTCGGCATTTCCTACCAGACCGACGTGCTGCTCGCGCGGGCGCAGGCAATCCCCGTGGTCAGCGTCGCCGCGATTTCGCAGGTCCCGCTGCAGGGCATCATGGTGCTGGAATCGTCCGGCATCAGCCGCCCGGCGGACCTGAAGGGTAAGACGATCGGGTACCCCGGCATCCCCAGCCAGGAAGCCTTCCTCGCCACGATGCTGGCGAACGATAACCTGACGATGAGCGACGTGGACCTCGTCAATGTCGGCTTCGATCTTACCCCTGCAGTCGTCTCCGGCAAGGCCGACGGCGCCCTCGGCGCGTTCTGGACCCACGAGACCATCGTCGCCGAGCGAGCCGGGTACCCGGTCACCATGCTGCGGGTCGAGGAATTCGGCGTGCCGTCCTATTACGAACTCGTCCTCGTCGCATCGGAGAAGACCGCCGACGACGACCCGGATCTCATCGCCCGCTTCCTCCGCGCCGCCGCCAGAGGGTACGCCGCCGCCGCCGAGGACCCCGCCGCCGCGCTCGACGCCCTCGCAAAGGCCAGCCCCGACCTCGACCGCGACGTGGAGACCGCCGGTCTCGAACTGGTCATCCCCACCTGGACCGATGGCGGGGTCCCCTTCGGCACGCAGACCGCCGAGCGCTGGACGGCCTACGCCGAGTGGATGGCCGAACAGGGTCTCATCCCTGCCGACCTCGACGCGACGATGGCGTTCGTGGCGGACTGAGCGGGACGCGCGGGCGCCCGCCTTCGCCGGAGCACTCACGCATCCAGCCCGACGCGCCTCACAATGGGGCGTGGATGAACGGGTTGATGGACCCACCGTTGCGCATCGCGAAACCGCGATCGACCAGAACGCCGACGGCCCCTACCGAGGCAGGGGCCGTTCCTACGTGCGTTTGCACATCCGGCTGACGCGATGACCGCCGCCCGGTTACGGTGCCGGGGTAGCGGCAGCCATGTCCACGGCCGACGCGGCCGGAATCCCGCCCGGCACCTTCAGGAGGATGATCTCGCTGCGCTTCCCGCCCGGCGCCCAGGCTACGCTGCCCTCCTCGAGCGACCCAAGGTCGAAGTCGTTGTCGTTCGACACGGCGAGCGTCCCGCCGTCCACGACCGCGACGCCCTCGATTTTGGTCGGCACGTCGGCGGTCGACAGATCCGCGAGAAGCGTCTTCGCCACCGGGGTCACGTCCGCGGAGAGGTCGCCCGCCTCCAGCGACGGTGTGGTGGAGGCATCGTCCCACGCCGTACCGAGCAGGTTGGTCGCCCCCGCCAGTTCGATCGTGTAGAGCCGCGCGACATCGTCCGTCCGCTCGAGCACGAGCGCGGTGTCGTTATCGATGGCGACGATCCCCGACACCTTCATGTCGGCCTGCTCGATGCCCTCGGCGGGATCGAACTCCGGGCCAGATTCCATGACGTACGCATACTCCGCGGCAGGCTCTCCGGTGATGGCGTCGACCGCAAGGATGCGGGTGACACGGGAGGTTTCGCCGGTCTCCTCGTCGGGATTGCCCAGTGGGCTCTGCACGACTGCCAGCAGCGTCTTCCCGTCAGGGGTCAGACCGAGACCCTCGAATCCGCGGTTCCCACGGCGGGCGGAAAGAATCGACGGCAACACTTCCATGACCGGGTAGTCCGCGCCAACGAGTTCGTGACCCTTCGGGATGAGGCGCTCGGCGACCTTGCCCGTCGCATCGACCTTGACCAGCGACGGCGAATACTCGTCGGCCAGCCAGAAACTGCCGTCTGGCATGCGGATCATGCCCTCCGAGTCAAGCCCGCTCGGGTTGTAGGGGATCTCCGCCTTGCCCATGAAGTCGTAGGGCTGCACGTCGATGGCCGCGCTGTTTGAGACGCCGGTGACTCCCTTGCCCGACTGCCCGACCACCGGGACCACGTCGAGCACCTCGATGTCCTCGCCGTTCAACCGCACGTGCAGGATCATCGGGGTGAACTCAGGAACCGGAAAGGTCAGGAGTTCCTCGCCGTCGACCTCGACATCGAAGTTCGGGCCGCGGTCCGTCAGCATCCAGAACTCCCCCTCGGGATCGTTGGCTGAGCGCCACAGGTCGCTCCCGGCGCCGCCGATGGGAATGCCGCGGTCATCGCTGACCGTGCCCGCGCCCAACTTCCCGTTCAGGGTCTCCCCGATCGGAATGATTGGCAGCGTCGAGACCGAAACGATCTCCACCTCGCCGGCAACCGGCGTCGCCTCCTGCCCGGCGACCGTTCCCGCCGAAAGCCCGGCAATCATCATTCCCGCGCACACCAGGGCGCTCATTCGTCGCATCGACATCCTCCTTCATGGAACACAAGACAGAAATCAGGCAGCGGAGTTGCCGTCCCTGCGAGAGGATCGCCGACGCCTATGCCAGACCTGTGATGCTCATGTTAACGCCTGTGGACCACGTTGCTGGCGGAACCCGCTCACCCCAGCGCCTGCACCAGATCGGCCCACAGGTCATCGACGTGTTCGATGCCGCAGGACAACCGCAGCAAGGCCGGATCGGACGCCTCCCCGGACCAGCGGGCGCGCCGCTCGATCAGCGATTCCACCCCGCCGAGGCTTGTCGCCGGAACCCACACCTCGCACCGGCCCGGCAGCGCGATGGCCTCCGCCTCGCCGCCCGCGAGGACGATCGAGAGCATCCCGCCGAACCCGCCGCGCATCTGCCGCGCCGCGATGTCGTGGCCGGGAGCATCTGGCAGGCCGGGGTAGTGGACGGTCTTCACCTTCTGGTGGGTTTGCAGCCGGGTCGCCAGTTCCAGCGCCGTCGCGGCCTGCTGGCGGACGCGCAGGGGCAGCGTCTGCATCCCCCGGCGGGCGAGCCAGCAGCCGAAGCCGTCCGGCTGCGTGCCGTTGCTGCTGCGGCGGCCGCGCAACCGGCCAGCGAGGTCAGGATCGTTCACGATGGCCGCGCCCAGCAGGACATCACTGTGCCCGGCGATGTACTTGGTGACCGAGTGCATCGAGGCCATCGCGCCGAACTCCAGCGGGTGCTGCAACACGGGCGAGGCGAAGGTGTTGTCGCACACCCACGGCACCCCATGCCCCGCGCACAGCTCCCCGATCGCCGCGAGGTCCGCGATGCCGAGGGTCGGGTTGGTCGGCGTCTCGGCCCAGAAGAGGGACGCGCCCTCCAGCGCCCGCTCCAGCGCCGCGAGGTCCTGCTGCCGGACCAGCCGCAACTCCCAGCCGAAACGGGCGGCGTTGTTCTCCATCCAGACGCGAAAACCGAAGTAGGCATCCTCCGGGAAGACGACCGCCGTGCCGGGCTTCGCTTCCTCGGCCAAGGCGACGAACGCGGCCGCGCCCGCATTGAAGACGATGGCCTCCGAACCGCCCTCCACCTGCGCGAGCGCCCGCTCCAGCGGCAGGAAGCCCGGGCTTCCGCCGCGCGCGTAGGAGTACTCCCCCGGCGCCACCGCCCCCGGCTGCACGAAGGTGGTGGAGAGGTGAATCGGCGGGGACACCTCGTCGCCGGGGTGATGCTCGATGCCGCCTCGCACGGCGATGGTTTCGGGATGCATGGGGCCTCCGGGGGTCGGGCGTTGGCTGTCGGCTGTCGGCTGTCGGCTGTCAATCATCGGCGAGCGGGCGTTCCGCGCCGGTCGGCGGGCGCGGGGAGTCGGGCGCTTGGCCGGGGGGATTAGACCACGTTCACGCAAGGGATCGTGCATCAGGCGACGGGGCGCGGAGGCTGCCGGGAAGGAGCTGCCGGACGCGATGACCATCCTCTGCAGCCATGCCGCGAAACACCGCGCCACCTCAGCGCGTTACCCTCAGTGACGCCCCGCTCGCCGAAGGAGCCTCACCATGCAACTGCCGCGCACTGTCGGAAACCGAACCCTCCTCCCGGCCATCTCGCTGCTGATGCTGCTGCCGCTGTCCCTGAGCCTCGGGGCCGCGCCCGCCCGCGCCGAACCGCCGGACCAAGAGGCCTGGCTGGACAATCCCACCATCACCTGGAACCAGCCGGGCGACGACATTCTCTCCCCGCCGGAGGGCATGGGCGTCCCCGCCTTCTGCCAGGACCTGGTGCGCGAACCGGAGACGGACGCCGACCGGCAGATCGTCGCCGCGGGATGGAAGCTGGTCCTCGGGTACGAGTCCGGGTGGGGCACCACCATCGTCCGCGCGGCGGGCGGGTTCGACGGGAACTGCCGCCCCTCCCCGTTCACGGCCTTCTTCTTTGTCGATGGCCGCTATGCCGGCCGGTCCGCGCCGATCCCGGCGTGGCCGCGGACGGATGGCGCGCTCGCGTCGGCGACGGTCGCCTCCGGCGGCGCGGTGATCGCCCGTTACGACCGGCACGGCCCGAACGGTCCGATGTGCTGCCCGGACGGCGCGACCATCATCATCTTCGCGGTTGACCAGACGCCCGACGGCCCGGTGATGCGGCCCAATCCCGGGAGAACGCTCGTCGCCCCGGATGGGCGGATGATCCGCCAGATCACCCCGGCGCCGGGGTCAGCCTCGTGAATAGAAGGTCCAGCCATCCATGTCGGGCGGGACGATGCCCTGCACCGTGAGCGCCGCCGCCACCTGCGTCCGATGCTCGCGGCCATGATCGAGCGCCTGCACGAAGAAGAGTTCGCATGGCGCCCGGCGATCCTGCTCCGGGCAATATCCGGCCATCACGACGGTGGACCCGGCAACGGCCTGCCGCGCCGCCTCGACCAGAGCCGCGCCGGTTTCCGCAAGCCAGTCGCGAATTTCGGCCATGCCCGCATGTTCGCGCAGGGCCGCCGGGCTGCGGTCGATCGGCGCACCCCGCAAGTGGAGCAGGTAGGCCTGCTCGGAGAGGGCGATGTGCCGCATGGTGGGGAGAATCGCCCCGTAACCGACTTCGCTGCTCGCCCCCAGCGCCACGGAACCGGCGGCGATGCACGCCTCGGCCAGCCGCATGTTCGCCCAGCGGTTGTGCTCGAAGCACGCGGCCAGCATCTCCTTCATCCCGTTCGCTCCGCACCGCCCGACTGCCGACGGCCGACTCCCGAAATCCGGCGCCCGCTCCCTGATATTCCCCATCACATCTCGAAGTACGCCCACGCATCCATCTCCGGCGGCGTCACGCCCTGACGGGTGAGGATGGCGGCAACCTGGGTGCGATGTTCCCGCCCGTGGTCGAGCGCCTGGACCAGCAGGAAATCGACCCCCATCGGGTGACGCTCACCGTCGCCGTCCCAATCGACGGAGAGGATCGCCCCCGCCTCGGCGGTGCGCGCGGCGGCGATCAACTCCGCCCCGGTGCGCGCGAGTTCGTCCCGCACCTCGGTCATCGGCCCGCCCCGTCCCCGAAGCGCGGAGGATCGTGCCGGATCGCCCCCGAGCAGGGCCGCGGCATAGCTGGCCTCGGCGATGGCGATATGCATCATCGTCTCGTGGATCGTGCCGAAGGTCCCCTCCAGTCCGACCGCCAGCACGGCGGGATCGGCGGCGAGCACAGCGTCCGCCAACAGCAGGTTCGCCCAGCGGTTGTGCTCGAAACATGCGACGAGGGTGTCGTTCATGTGGTGGTCTCCTTTTACATCAGGCAGTGACGCCGCCAGAACGGCAAGGCTACCCCGTGCGACAGGCTTTCGTCCCGTCATGGTTCCGGCCGCCGGGCGCCGAGACGAAAAAAGTCTCTACAATGGCTGCGTAAGTACCCAATGAGGCGAACGGAGCCAGATGGTATGAATCAGGCCCAATCACCCTTGAGCGCGCTCGTGCCGAAAGCCCTCGATGACTTCCGCGCTGCGGGGTTCGTCATCGACGGAAATCTGCTGCATCGCTTCGTCGCCTCACTCATCACCAAGCGGTTCGTCATCCTCACCGGGCAGACTGGGTCGGGAAAGACGAAACTCGCCCAGCTCTTCGCCAACTGGATTTCGGAACCTTCCCGCTCAACGACCGATCCGTTCTATGCCGGGGCGCAGATTCGTTCTGATCGCACCACGTATATCGTTCATGCGGTAGATCACATCAGCATTGAGTTCCTGAACGGGCCCGGACCCGACGCGATCAGGGTCGTGCTTCCACGCGACCTGATCCAAGAGTGGGCTCGGGCAATCGCCAGTCAGGCATTCACGCGGCAAACGCCTGCGAGGACAATTCGAGTTTCAGTCGAAAATCGAACAAGGTTTTCGCCGCAACTCAACTCGTTTGAAACCCATCTCAAGGCAGCAGCGTTCGCGCAAATCGAGGCGGAGCGCGCGTACTTCGGTCCACCCACCCCCACCTATCGCATCGTGCCGGTTGGGGCCGATTGGACGACCACGGAACACGTCCTGGGCTACCCGGATGCCCTCGACCATGGCCGGTACGTCCGCACCCCGGCGCTCGACCTCATCCTGCAAGCAACCGCGAACCCCGGCGCGCCCCATTTCCTCATCCTCGATGAAATGAACATGTCGCACGTGGAGAGATACTTTTCTGACATCCTGTCTGCGATGGAGTCGGGGGAACCAATCACCCTCCACACCAGCGCGGACGGCGCGTCACGAGACGGTGTTCCCACCACCATCGAACTTCCCTCCAACCTGCTCATCATCGGGACAGTCAACGTCGACGAGACGACGTATCTCTTCTCCCCGAAAGTCCTCGACCGTGCCAACTCAATCGAGTTCCGCACTCACATCGATCAACTATCGGCGTTTCTCGGCGATCCCTCGGCGGTCAAGGCCAGGTCAGTCAGTGGGCAAGGCGCCGCGTTTGCACGCACGTTCCTCGATGCGGCGACCTCGCAGCTGCCATTGGAGAACCCGGCACGGACGATAGTCGAGCAGGAATTGCTCCTCCTCTTCGAGGCGCTCGAAGCAAGCGGCCATGAGTTCGGCATCCGGACCGCAGCCGAGGCCGCACGCTTCACAGGCGCCTACCTGATCCTCGCCACAGCCGCCTCCGCCTCCGCTCGCGATGCTGTCATGCGCGCGATTGATGCGCAGATTTACCAAAAGATCCTGCCCCGCCTGAATGGCACGCGTGGCCGGTTGGATGCCCCCCTGCGCGCGCTGCGACACCTCTGCGAAACGCAGCACGAGTGGAGCGACACGACCCCACCGCGCCTCCTGAACCGCGACCGCCTCCGAGCAGGCGCACGCGAGGCCGCTTCCCCGCGCTTCTCCGGGCTCAAGGAGGAACCTGTCGCGCTGATCGGGCTACCGCCGTTCGCGGATAGCCTCGGCAAGATCGAGCGAATGCAACGCACGCTCGATCATAGCGGCTTCGCCAGTTTCGCCGAGGCCTGAGGTGAAGCCACTCCAGGAACCCGTCGCGATCACCTTTCGCGATCGAGGCGGTCTTGCGGTCGCGTCCATGCTCATCGCGCCGCGTCACGCGGCCCGTATCGCGCGACTCGACCACCAAACCGCTACCGAACGCGGCGAAGCTCCGATCCAGTTGATCGAAGGCCAGAGTTACGAGTTCATGCTCACGGATGCGTTGCCGTCAGGCTGGCGCATCCGGGAAACCCTGGTCGTCCAGCCAAGCGCTCTGGATTCCAGCGTCGGCCGCATCGAGCCCAGCCTCCATACGGGAATCCTGCCCATCGAACTGGAACAGCCGGACGGCTCAACCGGCGCCAGCGTCGATCTCGAAGTCCGTTCGGCCAAGATCGATTACTACAGCCAGTACCGAACCATGCTCTCCGACATTGCTGATCAGGCGGTCGGTCTTGTTACCGACATCCGGGCGCCGGCGTATACACGACTGGAGGCGCATCCGGACGGAGACCCCACGACGCTTCACCAGAAACTCGCGCTCATCCGCAGCGTAATCGACAGCGACGAGTTCCGGGACGCTTTGGAGCGCATCGCGGCGCATCCTGACCGGCGTTGGACGCACATCGAGGAGTCCATCGATGCCCGGCGCGGCATTCGTCCCTCACGCGCAGGTGTCCGGGCCATCGCCCGCGCTGGCCAACGGATCACGATACCAGCCGAACACCCGGCCGCTTCGGCGTTCGCCGCCAGAGGGATACTCAACCCATCGCTTCCCGCCCACGTGCCGGGACATCGGTCCGTCGACACGTTTGACACGCCCGCCAACCAATTCATCGTGTTCGCACTGCGCGACATGCAGCACTTTCTTTCCACCATCACCGCTCGGCTCGATGAGCGACGAACCGAGGATCGACGACTCAGGGCGAGCGTCGGTGCTCTCATGCAACGCATCGAGCGCGAGTTGGCGCGCCCGGTATTCGCAAGCGTGGGGAACGCTGGCAGCCTCTCGCTGGGCAACCCGGTTATCCAGCGAAAGGCCGGTTACCGCGAAATCCTCCGAGGCTGGATTCGTTTTCGGATGGCTGCCCGATTGAACTGGACCGGTGGTCTTGACATGTTTCATGCCGGGAAACGAGACATCGCCCAGCTCTACGAATACTGGCTTTTCTTCCTTCTTCTGGATGTTTTCCGCTCACTCGTCCAGTCGACCACGCAATCCCTCTCGAATCTCATCACCTATACCGATGACGGGTTCGATCTGCGGCTGGCCGCCGGAGCAGCGTTTACGACAACGGGTCACGTCGCAATGGCGACACTGCCGCTCGTCGCTCGTTTCAGCTACAACCGCGTCTTTTCCGGGAAGCCGCCAAACGGTCAGCCATCCTATCCACGGGCCGGATCGTGGACCCGGTCGATGCGACCGGATTTCACCTTCAGTTTCTGGCCGGCCTCCTTGCCGGAAGCCGTCGCCGAAACATCAGACTGTCTCATTCATATTCATTTCGACGCCAAGTACCGGGTCGAATCGATCGCCGGGCTGTTCGGTATCGACAGTCTCGACGAACTCGAGGACAACGAATCCGTCAGGCCCGGCAACGCAACCGCGAAGCGCTCAGACCTGCTCAAGATGCATGCGTATCGCGACGCCATTCGCCGCTCGCAAGGCGCGTATGTCCTCTACCCCGGTGGTGACGGCGACAGCACGCAGTGGCGGGAATACCACGAACTCCTGCCGGGGCTCGGTGCATTTGCCGTCCGGCCCGGAGACGCCGACCGCAGCATCGGAGCCATCGAACGATTTATCTCGGATGCCGTCGAGTGCCTGTGCACATCGCTGGCCAGCAACGCGCGGCCCGCCACCGGAGGGTCGATCGCTTCCTCCGGACCGCCCGGATAGGGGTCTCTCCCGCACCATCAGTCACCCGCCATGCACCAATCCGCGCGATGCTCTACCCTACCCCGGAGTCCAACCATGTCGCCCCATGGGGTTCGGGCGCCCCGTTCGATGCCGAGGGCCGCGCATGACCGCCCCCGATGCCACCGCCGCAACCGCCGCTCATCTGCCCAACCCGCCGGACATCCTCCTCGGCCGGGAGCGGGAACTCGCGGCCATCGCCGCCCTGTTCGCCGATCCCGCCTGCCGGCTCGTCACCCTCCACGGGCCCGGCGGCGTCGGCAAGACCCGCCTCGCCATCGCCGCCGCCGCCGTCGATCCCAACGCCTGGTTTGTCGACCTCGCCCCGCTCGCCGAACCCGGCGCCATCCTCCCGGCCGTCGCCGCCGCCCTCGGCGTCTCCCCCGATCTCGCGCCCGACCCCCTCGCCCGGGTCGCAGCCCGCACCGACAGCGCGCTCCCCGCGGATCGCGCCGCCCTCGCGACCGCCAACCTCCGCGCCGGCATCGCCGCCGCCGCCGCCATGCGCGACCGGGACGCCATGATCGAAGCCGTGGACACCGCCTCGCTCCTCACCATGCCGGAAGACCCGGAACGCGCCGCCCTGCTCGCGGGCATCGCTGCCGCCGCGCGTGTCCGGGAGCGCATCCCCGCCCACCCCGGCATCGCCGTCCGGCTGCACCGCCACCACCCCGCCCTCCGCGCCGCGCTCGGCGATGACCGGTACGCGGAGCTGCGCGCGGCGGGCAGCGTGCTCTCCCTGCAGGCAGGCATCGCCATCGCGGCCGCGCCCCCCGCTCCGGCCACTGCCCGGACGTCCGGCGCATCCCCCCGCGCTTGACCGCGAACACGCCGCCCGGTCACCACGCGCCCCGGCAACCCGAACGACGGATTGGGCGTTCCCCCACCTCGGGCGGGATGCAGATCCTGCCGCAACGCGGACAGCACGATGTCACCTGTTCAACACTGGCGCAACACTTCGGGACCTATGCTGGTGTCACCGGCAGCCGTTACGCCCGGCGAATACTGATGTCTCGCCGCCAACGACACCCTCGAAGGAGGCTCAACGTGGATGACGCATTCATCGTCCAACGCTCCGGCGCCGTGAATGGCCCCATGGGTCCGGTAAAGATCCGGCCCGTCCACGAGATCCCCATGACGAACGACGGCGGGGACGCCACCGCTCTCTTCCTCGTCACGGACAATCCCGATGACCCCAACAACCTCGCGCGGGACCTGGCCGCGGAGCTCGCCGCTGGCGGAAAGCTCGTGATCGGCCCACACCCCTTCTCCTCGGAAACAATGGTGGGCCTTCGCGATACGATCGCCGCGTCCCCGGACCACCGCTGGTGCGTCCTCTGCATCGACCGAGATCCCGGCCGGACGCGCACGCTGGCCGGCTCGGTCGCGACGGAGCTCGGGATTCCGGATGACAGCTACGGACCGGAAGGCCCCGTGAGGATCAGGCCCTTCTGGAGCGGCGGCGCCTTCCCCGATGATCTCGGAGCATCCGCCGTCATCTGGCTCATTCGCGGAGGTCTGCCGCTCGAAACCCCCACCCCGGTTTACGACGAACTCCGCCGCGAAATTCTCGCGCGCGGCTTCCGCGTCGCGGGGCAGGTCACCCTCGACACCCTCGACGAGTTCCACCGCGCCCACGATCTCGACCCCGCGGTCGCCGGCATCGTCCTCGGGGCGACGGAAGCGGACGCGGAAGCCATCAGGACGGCGGTCTGCGCGCAGATTCCCTGCTTCTGACCGCGGGCGCCCGTCAATCCGCCGGCAGCGCCGCGGCGTCCTCCACCGGGAGGCCGCCCGCCGGGGCCTGTCCGCGCAGCGTGACCAGCAGCACCCCCGCCAGCGAGATCGCGCCGCCCAGCAGGGCTGCCGGTCTCGGCGGGGTCCCCAGCCACACCCACGCCGTCAGCAGCGCCACCGGCGGCATCAGCGAGAGCAGCACCGCCGCCACGCTCGCCGGTAGCCGGGAGTTCAGATAGCTCAGGCACGCATAGCCGATCGCCCCCGCGCCGATCGCGACGTAGGCCACCGCCGCGGTGGCCTCGAACGTCGCGCCGCGGATTTCCGCGCCCAGCCCGGGCAGGAAGATCAGCAGCGGCAGCGTCGAGAGGAGCAGCGTCCACACGCTCACCTCGACCGCCGAATACTTCCGCAGCCACGGCTTCTGCATGATGTAGTAGACCGCCTCGGCGAACGCGCCGAACAGCAGGATCAGCGCGCCCTTCGTGTAGGCGATCCCCTGCCCCTGCCCGAGCACCAGCACCGTCGTGCCCACCACGGTCAGCCCGATCCCCGCCCAGCCGGGAACGGTCAGGCGCTCCTTCAGCACCACCGTCCCGAGCACCGCCGCCATCACCGGGATCGTCGCCATCAGGAAGGTGGCGGTGCCGGGGTCCACCGTCGTCATGCCAAAGACGAAGGCGAGCTGGGTAATGGAGATGCCGACCAGCGCGAGCAGCAGCAGCCCGGGCAGATCCCGCCACGGGGGAACGCGCATCCGGGTCAGCAGCATGTAGCCGACCAGAATCACGGTCGTGATCAGGAAGCGAAAGAGGGCGAGCCTGCCGGGGGAGTAGCTGTCCATCCCGACGCGGGTCGCCACCGAGGAGGACCCCCAGACGATCACCATCACCGCGGCGGCAAGCGCCGTCGCCGCATCCATGCCCGCCCTCCCGCGCCCCTGCTGTCCGCTCACCCGCCGCCTCCCGCGCTCCGGTCCGTGCCGCGGGCATCATCCAGCACACGGCGCAATCGCGCGAACATGTGCCCGGCTACATCGCCCGACAACATGAGGCGGATTGGCCGCCTCCTGACGTCTCTCCTCGCGTCCAGCCGCCAACCGTCACCGTACTGTCCGGGTGCTGACCGCGCACCAAACGGAACGGCGCGGCGGTTGCCCGTCGCGCCGTTCCGTTGCTGCGAACCCGGCCGGATCGCGGTGGGGGCAATGCGCCCGGCCGGGGAGTCGCCACAAGACGAAGGCGAGCCCAAAGGGCGCGCGCGAGGAGGAATCTCCGTCGAACCGCTGCGGGAACTCCGCAGCGTGGCACAGGAATCGGATCGCGGGTAGAGCCAGGAGGTCGGGGCCCGGCGGACGAACTCCGCCGGGTCACAGACGACCGGCCGTCGGTGAACGATGTCGAAAAGGCTGCCTCTCGCCAGCAGACTAGAGGTTGTCGCAGGTCACCGTCGTCCAGGTGGAACCATCGCTCGACGTCTGGCAGTTCGGCGACCCGGTATTGCCGGAAACGATCGTGTCGTTCGCGCCGGTCACCGTGCCATCGTAACTCGCGATTCCGCTGCCATTCAGCGCGGAGTTGCCGGTGATCCGGACCGCAGCGCCCTCGATAGCCACGATTCCCAGTTGGCACATGATCCCGCCGCCATAACTGGACGTGGATTGGTTACCGGAAATGACGACCCGGTCCTTGAGCGTCAGCGTGTGGGTCGCGCTCTCGAGGGAGATGCCCGCGCCCCTGCCCGTGGACGTGTTGCCCGAGATCACGACGTCATCCTGCAGGGTCGCGGCTATCGTGCCGCCCTGCAACCGAAGGCCACCGGAAGGATCCCCGTAGCCGGGCACCCGGTTGTCGCGGATCGAGGTCGTGCCGCCGATCGTCACCGTGTTGACGGGTCCTTCCGAACCGAGTTCGATCCCGCCGGAATCATTGAGAGCCGTGTTGCCTTCGATTTTGGTGGTGCCCAGCAGCGTGTATGTCGTCGCGACCGAGATCGCACGCAACCACAGACCACCGGCATCGTCACCCGTATTCCGGTTGAACTGGCAATCGGTGATGGAGCCCTGGATGTCGCGCAGCACCGCCCCGCCGCCGTCGCCGCCAGCGTAGTTCTCGGTGAATTGGCAATCCGTGAGCGCCACCGTCCCGGTGTCGAAGTGCACGCCGCCGCCATCGTTGCCGCGCGTGGAGTTTCCGGTGACATTCACACGGGTCAGCGTGGCGTTGACCAGATTCGCATAGATGGCTCCACCCTTTTGCATGGCGGAGTTGTTGGCGAACGTGCTGTCAGTAATCGTCAGCGTCGCAGGGTTCGAAACGCCGCCCTTCAGGTACAAACCGCCGCCGTGGTTGCCGTCAGCCGTCCCAAGGCCCGTGTTCCGGGAGATCGTGGAGTCTGCGATGGTGAGCGTGGCGGCGTCATAGACCCGCAGACCTGGCCCAGAGCACCTGGTCACTGTCACGTTTCGCAGCGCCACAGCGTTCGCGTTGGCCGAATACCCCTGAACCGAGATACCCGCGCCCTCGCTGGTCGTGTTCGTCACCGTCAGATCCAGCACGACGAGCGTCGCCGCCGCGCTCGGGCTGTCGAGGAAGAACGTCGACGACGAGGTGCCCTCGATCGTCACCCGCGCCTTGTTGCAGGGCCGAACCGTCAGCGACTTGTCGATCAGGCCCTGATT
>CAIPGK010000579.1 GCA_903864575.1 uncultured Chloroflexota bacterium | reverse complement strand
GACCCGGACGATCTGACCGGGAGTCCGAAAGAACGGGTACTGGACCGTCTGCTCGGTCGGCTCGACGGTGAGAACCTTGCCAAGCAGCTGGGCGGTCCGCGCGTAGACCGTTTCCTCCGCTCCGAGCGGCACATCCTTGGGGTCGAGAATCAGCGCTTCGGGCAGGTTCAGCGCGTTTACAAGGTGGTCGATTACCCGCACTCGCTCTTCCGGTTCCTCATCGGCGTCTGGCAGGTCCTGCGGATAAACGCGAACTTCCCACGTCTGACGGTTGACGGCGAGTTCACGTCCGCGGGCATCGAAGACCAATCCTCGGGTGGCGTCGATCGACTCGCCCCGGCGAATGTTGTTCGCCGCGGCCCGTTGCCATTTCGCGCCCTCGACGAGCTGCATGACGCCCAGCCGGGTCGCCAGGGTCACGAACGCCGCGACCACCGCCCCTTTGGCGAAGAGCATCCTGCGGGTCATGAAGATCTGGTCGGAGCGCATCGGCGCCCCGCCCTTCTTCGCCTTCTTGCCCGTTCGCTGGTGCGGCGGGTCGTACGCCATCCGCTTTCGGCGACGTATCGGCATCAGGAACCCCTTTCGGATCGGCCATTGCCGAGCAATCCGACGAGCGGCCAGAACAACGGCACCAGTGCGGCGTTCAACAGGCCCTGCAGCATTGTGAAGCGCAGCAAGGCGTCATACGGGACGAGCGCGTCACCGCCGATCGTGCGGACGGCATTCAGCACGACCGCGTGTCCGATCGTGGCGGCAATCGCGAGCATCATCGGGAACAGGACGCCGCTCAGAAAGAATCGTTTCCTGCCCGCTGCTCCTGCGAGCACGACCGGGAGCAGGGCGAGCGAATTCGCGCCGAGCGGATCGAGGGCGAGCGTATCGAGCACCAGTCCCGCGATCAAGCTCCAGAGCAGACCGTCGCCGATGCCCGACTGTGCCGTTCGCACCAGAATCAACACCAGCACCAGATTGGGCATGACGACCACCGGGCCGACATCCGGCAGCACCGTGGCCTGCAGCACCGCGAATCCAACAATCAGAAGGCCGAAGACGACTCGCGACATTCCCTCGCGCCGATGCCGCGCGCCCGCGTTTCCCGCGGTCCCGACCGGCATGCTCCCGACCCGGACGGAAAGTGAAAACATGGGTGCGGGGGAACCGTCCGAGTATCTTGAGGATACCACGCGACCCGTTACCCGCCGGTTACCGGGACGTACCCGCAAGACCGGCAATGGCCAACGCGGCTACCCGTCCACCCTCCTCCATCCGCACCAGTTGCCCCACGTTCGCCGCATCACGGTGCAGCGCCTCATCGGTCAGCATGACGCGCAACATCGCCGTCACATCCTCCACCCGATAGCAGGACCTGGGGATCACTCGCGCCACCCCGAGGCGCTCGGCACGGATCGCGTTGTCCGGCTGATCGTGGGCATATGGCATAACAAGCGATGGTTTCCCCGATCGCATCGCCTGTGCCAGTGTGCCGATTCCACCCTGGTGCACGATTGCCGCCGCTCGCGGAAAAAGGAGTCCGAACGGCGCATATGGCGCGGCGATCACCCCATCAGGCAGCGACTCAGGGACATTCTCGGTCCGCGTTCCTGTAAGCAGCACCGCGCGGACGCCGCAATCCGCTGCCGCACGAGCGCTGACCGCGAAAAACGAGCCCGCTTCGTTCACCGCTGTGGTGCCAAGCGTAAAGACCACCGGCGGCGGTCCGGCATCGAGGAAGGCGCCAATGGCGGGATCGAGCGATGCCTGGAACGGGTCCCGCATGAATGGAAACCCGGTCGTCATTGCGGCGGCAGGCCAGTCCGATTGCGGTCCTGCGAGCAGTGGGCTGAACAGTCCGAGCGCAAGCGTCGGCGAGTGCTGCGCGCTGACGGGATCTCCAAGATCCGGCAGACCGGCTTCCCGGCGAATCTCCCGCCACTCGCCGCTCCACGTTCTGAGCAGCGCATGCATCCCGGCCCTGGCTGCTCCGGCTCCAAGCCCGCCGGCGCTGCGCAACAACGGTCCCGCCCAGGCAGGTCCAAGGGCTGGAGGATCGATGCGGGAGAAGTATGCGATCGGGCTGACCACACCCGAGACCCACGGCAACCCAAGATGCTCGGCGGCGATCGGCGCGGCAAATGCCAGCGTGTGGGAAACGATCAGGTCCGCCGAGCGGGCAGCAGCCAGCGTGTCCGACCAGGATTCACGCAGACCCGGGAGGAACATCTCGGCAAAGAGTCGGCCCGGCGAGCGGTTTCCGGCGCGAAACCGGTCCCACAGGTCGGGATCCGGCTCACCAATGGCCTTGTCGGGCCTGATCGGTGCGACGAGCAACCCCGTGGCACGCACTCGTTCGAGGTAGACCGGCGGTACGCCCATCGTCACTGACCAGCCGAGGTTCCGCAGTTCCAGCCCGATCGACAGGTACGGGGCGAGGTCACCCGGAGATCCGAAGGTGCAGATGAGGGCACGTGGGCTAGGTGACATTGGCCATCCCTGCAACCACCGATTCGATGGCCACGGCCGCGACCTCCGCTCCCCGTTCCCGCGCGATCACCGGCGCGAGCGTCCGCGCTCGACTCGAATACGCCGGATTCCGGGCCAGCGCGCGGAGCTCCCGGGCTGCACGGTCCGCGCGGTACCGCACCCTCGGAAGCACCCGGGCGACCCCGAGCGCAGCGGCTCTTCGCGCGTTGTCGGGCTGATCGTGCGCGTGCGGCACGACCAGCATCGGCCGGCCGGAAGCCAGCGCATGCGAGAGGGTGCCGATTCCGCCCTGGTGAACGACCGCCCACGACCGTGGGAAGACCACCGCATGCGGCGCCCACGGCTCCAGCCAGATCGAATCTGCCGCCGGGTACGGGCCACGCGGGCCATCCTTGCCGGAAAGAATGACCGCGCGCGCACCGACCTCGATTGCCGCCCGCGCCGATACCTCGATGAAGTCACCGGGCTCGAGCGATGCCGCCGATCCCAGCGTGAAGACTGCCGGCGGCGGCCCACTGGCAAGGAATGCTTCGAGCCCAGCGCTCAGTTCGCCACCATCGATGCGCCGGTCAAACGGAAACCCGCATTCGACGACGCCTGCGGGCCAGTCGGGCATGCCCGGTGCGAACCGGGGAGAGAACAGGGCGACCGAAAGCACCGGGGAGTGCTGCCCATGCAATAACGGGCTCCCTGAGAACGGTCCGAGCCCGAGCTGATCCCGAAGCTGTGCGAGTGGCTCCATCCAGCGGTCGGCCAGAAGTCCGGCGGTCGCCAATGCGACCTTCTGCAAGGGGAGCGGCAACCGCCGGACGGCCTCCGCCGCAGGCAACCCGGAGATGAGCGAGGGGTCGGCAGCAGAAAACATCACGGAGGGCTGGAGCGCGGTCGAGACCCACGGCACGCCGTGGAACTCCGCGGCCAGTCGGGCGGCGAACGCCAGCAGACCAACAATCACAACATCCGAGGCCGCGGCGGTCGGTTCAACCCTGCGCCAGGCGTCCCCGACTGAAGGGAGCACCAGTTCGCGAACGACCCGCTCCGTGCCGCGGCGAGGATCCATCATTGCCCGCACGAGGCCAGGCTGCTTGCGAACGTCCGGCACATCGGGCGGCATCGCCAGAAACGGGAGTCCGAAACACTCCACTCGTTCGCGGTACGCCTCCGATGTCGCGAAAGTCACCCTGTGCCCGCGATCGGTCAAGGCGAGCGCAAGGGCCAAATGGGGATGCAGATCTCCCAGCGACCCCAGTGCCGCAATCAGCACGCGCACAACGCACTCCTCCTGACGCGCAAGCTCGCGAGCATGTCCCAGCCGAGGCGCCGGACGAAGTATGGGTGCTTGCCCGTCCGGCCGGCTCATGCCACGATCACGGGGCATGGCAGCAGCCATCATGGATTCACGAAACCTCGGAGGCAGGCGAAGATGATGGAAGCCATCAACGGCGGCAAACCCGCCGCCTGGCCCGAAGTACGGGGCGGCGAAACCTTCCGCGTCGTCAAGGTATCCCCCGAAGGCGAGGCCGTCACCGAGTATCCCGCAACCGTCGCCATTTCCCATTGCGGCGACGAGTGGGTCTGCGTCGAGGCGCGTTGGACATTCCGGTCACTGAACATCGACGGCCTGATCTTCGAACCGGGCGACCGGTTGCTTGAGTGGTTCTCGCGCGACCACTGGTACAACGTCTTCGCGATCTACTCTCCCGAGGGCGAATACCGCGGCTGCTACGCCAATGTCACCTACCCCACCCGGTATGACCCGGTCACCTCCCCGCCGACGCTGGCCTGGCGAGACCTCTACCTCGACGTGATCGCGCTCCCCGATGGCAGCTACGTGATCCGGGACGAGGATGAGCTCGATGAATCCGGACTCGCCAGCACGGCTCCAGACCTCCACG
>CAIPGK010000578.1 GCA_903864575.1 uncultured Chloroflexota bacterium | reverse complement strand
GCCGGTCTCCTTTTCGACCGGGGCCGGTTTCGGGCAAGATAGCGAGCGCAATGGCCGGGGCATCGCGAAAGGTACGACGGATGAGCAAGTGGCGTTCGATCCTGGCGACGGTCGCGTTGATCGCGCTCCTGCCCGTTTCCATGGTTCAGGCATCCCCCGCGGCGCAGGCGGATGGCCGGTGGACCAGTCCAACCTATGGCTTTTCGGTGGAGTGGGACACGGCGGTCTGGGAAGAGGAACCCGCCGAGGCGCTCACCGCCGAGGGTCCGGAGGAACTCGACCGGCTCCTGTTGCTCGGGGAGATCGGGCCGCTCTACGTCGAGGGTGCGCGCCGGTACGATGGCGTGGCATCCGAATGCGTGACCGAGGAACTCGCCGCGCTCGGCGAGGAGCCGGATTTCAACGATGCCCGCCGCCTGCCCGAGTATGACGCCGACGGCCCGGATGCCTCCGCCGGGGCGGTTCAGGCGATCCTGACCCAGACCGACGGCGAGGAAACTCCGGTCATCGCCTACGTCCAGTGCATGCGCGCGGGAACGGACGCGGTCGCCATCGCCACGCTGCTGGCTCCGGTCGACGAGTTCGCGGATCACTTCGCGCAGGCGGAACCGGTGCTGGCGAGCATGACCCCCGCTGGCGGAGCGACCGCCGAGAACCCCGCATTTGTCTTCTCCGCGTTGCTCGAGGAGGCTCGCGCCAACGTTCCGCTGGTGACGGGCAAGTCCGGCTCGCTCGATTTCGGTCCGGGGGTGATGGCCACCAGCGAGGAGGGCATTTCGGTCGCGGACTTCGCGGCGAGCGCCACCTTCGCGAATCCGTGGGATGGAGCGAAGCAGCCGTTCGACTTCGGCTTCGCCTTCCGACATACCGGGATGGACGAGCACCTGCGACTGATCATCGACTCGAATGGCGGCTGGGCGCTCCAGAATGGCCTCGAAACGGTTGCGTCCGGCGCGGTGACGGGCATCCGTTCCGGCGCTGGCGAGAGCAACACGCTCGAACTCGTGGCGCAGGGCGATACGGGCTGGTTTGCCGTCAACGGAGAGTTCGTCGATACCCTCGATCTCTCCGGGCGGTCTGCCCCGGGCGACCTGCTGGCCGCCTCCGGGTTCTTCTCCGAAAACGCGACGATCGACGGCGTGACCCGCTTTACCCGCCTCTCCGTCTGGCCGCTTTCCGCCGCCGCCGAGGCCGATGCCGGGGCCACTGCCGAGCCGGCTCCCGCGACCGCTGGCATCGACGAGCGCTCCTTCGCCGCCATGCTGGACGGGATGACCGCCGCCGAGGCTGCTGCGGGGCCGATGTCCGGCGTCCTGATCGAGAGCGACGGCGAGGCCTCGCTCGAATCGTCCGGGGTCACCGCATCGGATTTCGCGGCGCGCGTGCGCTGGATCAACCCCGATGGCAATGATCCGTGGGAGATCGGCGTCGCCTTCCGCGATCAGCCGGACGGCAGCCACTACCGCCTGACCTTCGACCAGACCGGCCGCTGGTTGTTTGGCGTCGGCACCGAGGAGAAGAGCGCCACAGGCGACGCGCCGTCCCTGCGTCTCGGCCCCGGCGCGCAGAACGCGCTGGAACTCGTGGTAGATGGGGAGGTCGCCGGATTCGCGGTCAACGGCGTGTTCGTCGCGGAACTGGACGTGTCGGAGATCACGGCCCCGGGCGGCGTCTGGGTCGGTTCCGGGTTCGACGTGTCGGCCACCCGTCCGGGACGAGAAACGCGGTTCCGAGACTTCACCGTCTGGTCCACTGCTCCGCTCCTGCTGCCCGATGAGGAACCGGCCGATGACGGCAAGCTGATTCCTCTGCCGCCGGTCGAGGGTGGGGGCGACGCGGGCGCCGACGCGGAGATGGAAAACGTGCTCGCGGTGCTCGTCGAGGAGGTGGACGGGTCCGGCGTGACCGGGCTTGCCACGATCACCGACGTCCAGGGCGAGGCGTTCGTGAATCTCGTGCTTCGCGGCGGCGAGCAGGACGATCTCGCGGTCATTCACGCCGGGTATTGCAGCAGCCTCTCCATCGACCCGCTTTTCCTGCTGGAAGACCTCGACGATGGCGGCCGCAGCAAGAGTCCGCTCGGCGTGCCGGTGACGGATCTCCTCGACCAACCGCTTGCACTCGCGATCTACGAGGACATCTCGACCTACGGAACCCCGGTAGCCTGCGGGGAGATTCGCTGAGGCGGCCCCCCGGACG
>CAIPGK010000577.1 GCA_903864575.1 uncultured Chloroflexota bacterium | reverse complement strand
TCGCATCACATTGCGGCGGCAATAACAACGCCCATACGACGCTATGGGGTCAGCAGGAAAGCGATCCGCCGCACTGATCCGGGGAATTGCCGGTGATCGTGGCCGGCGCGTTCTTCGTCAGTGCAGCGTCGGCCGCACCGAAGATGCCGCCACCACTGCCGCCCGTCGCAGTGTTTTGCTTGATTGCGGCATTTCCAGACATCGTCACCTGCCCATTGGTGCGAACGCCACCGCCAGATGCTGTCGATGCGTTGCCGGAAATGATGGTATCGCCGTCCATTGTCAGGTACCCGGGAGAGCCTATGTTTACGCCACCGCCGCCGTCGTACTGCGGGTTGCTTCCCTGACAGCTATTGCCACTCACGCTGCTCCGGTCATGCATCACGAGGAAGGCCCCCGTACCTCCGTAGACTTCAATGCCTCCTCCCGTAACGCTTGTGGACGCGTTGCCTGTGACCGACGCATCGTCACGCATGGTCATGGACGAATTACTCTGCGTAAACACGCCACCGCCTAGGCCGCTGGCGACATTGTTTGTGACCGCAGAGGTTCCTCGCATCTCGAGCGTGGTGTAGCTATCCATGTAGATACCGCCGCCGTAGCTGTCGCTGCTGTTCGACGTCACGATCGCACTGCCCTGCAGCACGAGCACGCCCCCATTGTCCCCGTCGCCGAAATGCACACCGCCGCCATACTCGGCCTTGCAGCCGGTGACCGTCGTGGAACCGCTCAGCGTCAACGCTCCGTTCTCCTGGTGGATTCCTCCGCCGCTGGTGGAGTCGGAGGTGAAGGTGATGCCTTCGACCACCACGTTGTAGCCCGGATCGGCGCGGGGCACGAACAGGGCGCGCTGGCCGTCGGTCAGGTTGTACCAGGTAACGGTCGCGCCGTTGCACGCCTTCAGGGTCAGGCTCTTGTCGACCGTCACGTCCTCGCGGTAGGTGCCGGCGTCGATCCTGATGGTCGCCCCGGATGCCGCCGCCGCGACCGCTGGCTGAATCGTGGAATAGGCGCAGCCACTGCCACACACGTCGCAGATCTCCGCGGGCAGCCCGCTGCCACAGACGCCGCTGGCACACGTGGACTTGCCACAGCAGGTCTGCTTCTCAGTGCACGGCCGCCCCTTGCGGATGCAGCGTCACCGGCCTTTCCTGTCCCGGTTCCTGAGGTTCCGCTCGCAGTAGCCGGTGCAGCATTGGCTGTCCTTCGTGCAAGCGTTGTCCTTCCGTCCACCCTTCCCACAGGGCCCCTCAGGCCGCAGCTTCGCCGCCACGTCATCCGACGCACCCAACCCAAATGCCGCCCCAAGCCCAAGAGCTGCCTTCACCCCACTACGCCGGGTGGCCGCCGCTCCGAGGGTCCTCGTGATCCGGTCGAACGCCGCATGATCCATCGAGCCCTCCAGTGCATGAATCGTCCAGAAATCACCTGTCTCGATCCTAGAGGAGCGCTCAGCGTCTGGGAAGCGGGTTTGTGTACCGGAACGTGTACCGGAATTGAGCGCTCGTAGCTCCGGCAACGACCCCAAAACGCAAACCCGCCCACACCTCCCGGGCGTGGGCGGGTTTGCTATCGCGATCGCTCGCCGGTGAAACGAGCTAGCAGGAGATCGTCCCGCCGCACTGATCGGGGGTGTTTCCGGTAATCGAGGCTGGAGGGGTCTTCGTCAGGGCGCCGGAATTCTTGCCGGACATGCCGCCGCCGCTGGTCGCCGTGTTCTGGGTGATCGAGGCGTTCCCGGACATCGTCACCGGCGCCTCCGTGAAGACGCCGCCGCCCGGCGCGGCCGCCGTGTTGCCGGAAATGACCGTGTCGCCATCCATCGTCATCGATCCGGACGACACGTAGATGCCGCCGCCGCCGTCAAAGGTCTGATTGCTTCCCTCGGAGGCATTCCCGGTCACGCGGCTCCGGTCGTGCATTTCGAGGAAGGCCGCCACGCCGCCGCCGTAGATGTAGATGCCGCCGCCGTTGCTGCTGCCGCTCGCCGTGTTGCCCGAGACGGTCGCATCATCCCGCATGGTCATCGACGAACCGTAGTAGACCATGACTCCACCGCCATCATTGCCGGCGGTGTTGTTCGTGACCGCCGCGTTGCCCCGCATTTCGAGCGTGGCGTAGCTGTCGAGAAAGATGCCGCCGCCATAGGAATCGGACGTGTTGGCGGTCACCAGCGCGGTGTCCTCCAGGACGAGCGCACCGCCTTTGTTGCCGTCGCCGAACTGCACGCCGCCGCCCTTGACCGCCGTGCAGCCGGTGACGGTCGTCGTGCCGCTGAGGGTCAACGACCCGTTCCACTGCCAGATGCCGCCGCCGCTGGTGGTGTCGGAGGTGAAGGTGATGCCGTCGATCACCACCTCATGGCCGGGATCGGCGCGGGGCACGACCAGCGCCCGCTGCCCGTCCGTCCCGTTGTGCCAGGTCACGGTTTCGCCGTTGCAGGCCTTCAGCGTCAGGCTCCTGTCGACCGTCACGGTCTCGCGGTAGGTTCCCCCGCCGATCCTGATCGTCGCGCCAGCCGCCGCCGCCGCGACCGCGGGCTGGATCGCCGAATACGCGCACCCGGCAAGGCAGACATCGCAGACCTCCGGAGCGCTCCCGCCGCAGACACCATTGGTGCAGGTCAGGGCGCCGCAACACGTCTGCTTCGCGGTGCAGGATCTGCCCTTCCGAATACAACGGCACCGCCCCTTCCGGTCCTTGTTCTTCAGGTTCAGCTGGCAATAGCCGGTGCAGCACTGGCTGTCCTTCGTGCAGCTGTTGTCCTTGCGCGAACCGCTGCCGCATGGGCCCTCGGAGCCGGGGCGCCGGCCCGCGCCATGGCCCGCGCCTGGCCGCCCGGCCACGGCGTCTCCATCACGGACAACGGCGAATCCGATCGCCGCGGCAAGCGCGGATGTCACCCCGGCGCGACGGGTGGTCCCCCCACCGAGCAATCGCGCCATCTGGTCGAATGCGTGCTGATCCACGAGATGTCCCCTCCAGCGGGTTCGGCGCCCAAAGACGCCTGCCCCTCGATGTCGATGCGCCTGCATCTCACCTCGAACTGTGGCCGCGAACGGGGCGCCATGCCACGCCGGAACACCAACCGGAATACCCACCGGAATGGCGACCCACCCTTCATGCATCCCGCGGCATCATGTGCTACCTTCCGTTCCATGCCCGCAATGAACGATCGGCCGACAGCCGAAACTGGCACGAACATGGCCTTTGGCGAGCATCTGCGCCGCCACCGGCTCGCGGCCCGGATGACCCAGGAAGAGCTCGCCGAGGCCTCCGGCATCTCGGTCCGCTCCATCAGCGACCTCGAACGCGGCGCACGCACCACCCCGCAGGCTGCCCCGGCAGGGCAACTGGCCGACGCGCTCGGCCTGAGCGGGGCGGCGCGCGATGCCTGGTTCGCCGTCATTCGCAGCCAGCGGTTGCCGCGCGGCCGGGCTGCCGTGGCCATCGCCGCCCTCGCCGCCGCGCCGCTTCCCATCTTCGCCGCTCCCATCCTCGGACGCGAGCGGGAGATTGCCGGCGTGGAGGATCTTCTCGGCAGCGAGCGGATCGTCACCCTGATCGGCCCCGGCGGCGTGGGCAAGACGCGCCTCGCCGCCGCCGTCGC
>CAIPGK010000576.1 GCA_903864575.1 uncultured Chloroflexota bacterium | reverse complement strand
TGACCCCGATGTTCTCCCAGTCGAGTTTGACCCGTGCAACCGCGCGCTGGATCTCCGCCGGCGCGTTCGCATCCAGCAGGATCGCCATGGCGAGCCCCTGACCATTGGCGTCCGCGAGATACCCGTCACCCGTGTAATCCACCCACCCTGCCTCATTCAGCAAGGCGACTGCCCCATCAGGGTCGTAGTCGGGAGACTTCAGTTTTTCGTCGTGCGCCCATGGCTGCGAGACGGTGCCAGCCGCGAACGACTGGGCGAACCCACCGAAAACCTGCTGTCCGATGGCTTCCCGGTTGATCGCCATGGAGAGCGCTTGCCGTGTGCGAATGTCGGCAAAGACTCCCGGATTCGCGGTGTAGCGAGCATCGAAGTTGAACGCCAGAAACATCACCGACGCGGCATTCGCGGCATACAGTCGACCGATCCTGCCGGAAACCCGGTCGATATCCGCGGCGCGAATCGGCCAGACAATGTCGCAGCGTCGCTCCACCCATGCCTGCTCGCGCGCGGCGAGGCTGCTCTCCCAGCGGATTTCGAGGTTGCTCATCAAGGGTGGATCGGTCCAATACCTTGTGTTGGCGGAAAGCGATACCCCCACTTCGTTCCAGCCGTCGATCATCCAGGGGCCAGTGCCATCGGGAAGCGCGGCGTTC
This sequence comes from uncultured Chloroflexota bacterium, assembly GCA_903864575.1. GTDB lineage: Bacteria > Chloroflexota > Chloroflexia > Thermomicrobiales > UBA6265 > CADCWF01. The sequence goes on along the minus strand of CAIPGK010000576.1, from coordinate 1,924 downwards.
CAGTCGAACCCGGCCAGCGTGCGGAATCCAACCGGCTGGGAATACCAGTAATCGCCATACTGGGCGACGGAAAAGATCGGCAACGTGGATGCGTTGAAAAGCCAGGTCGGGTCATTGACGTCGAGCGTCACGACGACCGTGCGTGGATCAGGAGTATCGGCAGCGACGAAACTGGCGAGGAAGTTGCTGGCGTTGCTCTCCTGATCATCGCGGTAGACCTCAAAGGAGAACGCAACATCTTCGGAGCTGAACGGGGAGCCGTTGTGCCAGACCACGCCATCCCGCAGCAGGTAGGTAATCTGGAGGCCGTCATCCGAGACCTCCCACGATTCCGCAAGCCATGGCGTCGGAGCCATCGTCAGATCGTCAGGCCGAAGCAGCGGGTCGAGATAGCTCGACGCGATCTGGAAATCCATTGCAAACGCGGCAGGGTTGAAATTGGATGCCGAGCCGGTCGGTCGGTACATCGCAAGCGTGCCGCCTGCCACTGGCGGGCTTCCGTAAGTGGGCTGCTGATCCTGAATCAGGATCAGCTGTCCGGCCTTTGGCCGCGCGAATGCATCGCGAAACGCAAGGGTACCGGCTGCGGCAACTCCGGCCGCGAAAACTGCCCTCCGATTGATGCGAGATCCCGTCATGTTTCCGTCCCCGCCGTCCGCCGCCCACTGGCCGGACTGTTGCGTCATGCCTGCACGAGCCCAGCCAGACCTTTGATGCCGGACCAGGCAAAGTAGAGACCAAAGCCGACCAGCACCACCGCTCCGACGGCGGAAACAGCGCGCATCACCTTTGGTGAAACGAACGATCGGCCGAGGACCGTAAGCCCACCAAGGACGGTCGCCCAGATTGTGATGCCGACAAACACACCGGCAATCAGCACCGGTCCGGCGCCATTACCCGCCGCGGCAATCGCCGAGGCAATCAGCGCCGACCCGATCGAGAGCCAGTAGACGATGCCCATCGGGTTGGACACTGCCATCAGGAAGCCCGTGAGAAATGACCGGCGCCCGGAGATGGGAGCGTCATCGATCTTGCCGTCCTGAAGCACGGCGATGAGCCCGGTGACGCCAAGATAGATCATGACGGCCGCGCCCGCGAGATACATCGGAACCCGCAGTTTCGGGCTATCGGCGATCTGCGCAACACCAGTGACCACCAGCGCGCAAAAGATCACGTCAGCGCACATTGCGCCGATGCCGACCAGCCAACCGCTGAAAAAACCGCCCGCAAGACCACGCCGGACGATTTCGATGTTTATCGGCCCGATCGGCGCAGCGAGCGCGAGTCCGACGATCATTCCTTGCACAAGGATATGCAGCATTGAGCCGCGCCCCTCCCTCCAGATTCCCCGGCTGGGCAGTCTAGCACCCGAACCGTCCTGCGCTCATGCATGGGGCCACGCGCGCAGGATGTCCGCGACCGCGTCGAGGTCGGCAACGTGATGCGCGGGAGTGGGGTCGCCGGGTTCGACCACGGCGGCTCGCCGGTTCATCCAGACGCTGCGGATGCCCGCGCGGTTCGCACCAAGGACGTCATAGTCCAGCAAATCCCCGACATGGATCGCCGCATCAGGCTCGCGCTGCCCCAGTTTCAGTGCGGCCTGGAAGATTGATGGGTCGGGCTTCTCGGCGCCGAATTCACCGGAAACGAGCGAGAAATCGGCGAGCCGTCCGACGCCCAACAGGTCGATCTTGGCCCGTTGGGTTTCCGCCGGGCCGTTTGTGATGATGCCAATCGGAAAGCCCTCAGCCCGCAAGGCGGAAAGAACCCGCACGGTTTCCGGAAACAGCTCGAGACCGTGAAACCGGTTTTCTCGGTACCACGCCGATGCGGCATGCGCAACTTCAGGATCATCGATCCCGTTAGCTGCGAGAAGTTCCTGGAAATGCGCGGTTCCATGTGGGTGCATACGGATCGACTGCGC
>CAIPGK010000575.1 GCA_903864575.1 uncultured Chloroflexota bacterium | reverse complement strand
GGTCGCTGCGGTCGCGGTCGCGCCCGCGGCTGCCGCCGGCCGGTCCACCCGATCCGCGGGATTGGCCGGCGGGGCGGGATGCGGCTCTGGGGGTGGGCTGGGAGGCCATGCCCTTGGCGGTGACGCGGACGAGGGCCTCCTCGTCCTCGCCGGGGCCGGCGTCGGAGAGGATTTCGATGTCGACGTCTGCCACGCCGAGCTGGAGTTGCTCGAGGGCGAGGCGGACGGCGTCGTCGACGGTGACGGCCTGGATTTCGACGCTGGTCATGCGCTGGTTCATGGGGCGGTCATCTCCCTGCGGCGGTCCGGGTGAGCCGGCGGGGCGACCATGCCCGTCACGCCGGCGAGTACGCATTGGTTGGGTGCCCGCAATCGGGTATCGGGTGTCGGGAATCGGGATTCGGCTATCGCTCAGGTTTTCGGCTTGTGCTTGCGGGGGACGATGACGGCTTTGCCGGAGGCGGGGGCGGCGGGTTCCGCTGACGCGCCATTGTCCTCGGATTTGACGTTCCTGCTGCCGCGCTGAACGACCTGGGCCTTGCCGGGAGTCCGGGCGGCGGGCTTGCCGCCCTTGGCGGGGGCGTCATCCTCGTCGTTAACGGCGGCAGGCGGAGGGGCCTGGGTGGCGTTGATCTGGGCGGCCTGGGCCTTTTCCATCTGGGCCTGGAACCAGCCGGAGAAGCCCTTGGCCTTGATGGTGGCGCCGCCGTCGCCGCCGACGACGACCATGTCGTCGAGGTTGCGGGGGGGGCGGTAGCCGAGGCGCTTGTGCTCGGGGAGTTCGGGAAGGCCGGGAACCCAGTCCTTCATGCTGCCCCAGCCGGTGATGATCCACTGCTGGACGACGGAGAAGATGGACTGGGTGACCCAGTAGAGGACGGGACCGGCGGCGAAATTCCAGCCGAAGAGGATGACGGAAAGCGGCATGAAGTTCATGAGCTGGTTCATCATGGCCTGCTGGGGGTCGGTGCTCTTCTCCTGACCCTGCGGGCGCATCATCTTGGTCTGGACGAACTGGAAAACGGCGGCGAGGATGGGGAGGATGTGGAACTTGTCTGGTGTGGCCAGGTCGGAAACCCACAGGAAAGATGTGCTGTAGGCGGAGGTTGCGCCGCCTTGGGACAGATGCAGGATGGACTGGTAGACCCCGAGGAAGATGGGGATCTGGAGGAGCATCGGGAGGCAGCCGGCCATCGGGTTGACGTGGTACTGCTGGTAGAGGGCCATCGTCTCCTGGGTGAGGCGCTGGCGGTCCTTGGCGTGCTTCTTCTGGAGTTCCTTGATCTTGGGCTGCAGCTCCTGCATGGCCTTGGAGGAGCGGGTGGCCTGCACGGTGAGAGGCAGCAGGAGCGTCTTCACGCCGATGGTGAAGATGATGATGGCGATGCCGAGATTGCCGGTAGCGCTGGCAAGGAAGCCCAGTACGCTCTCGAGCAGGTGGACAAACTGATCCCAAACGGGAATGGAGATGCCGGGAACGATCGCGGCAAGGGAGGCAAGCGTGGCGAGGACGGCGGGAAGGCCGTGGCCGAGGGTATCAGGGAGCACCGTGGGCATGGCCTCCTCCCGCGCGATGGCGGGACGGGTGGATCGGAGCGGGCGGCCGGGCGGCGGACGCACGAGCGACGCTGACAGCCGGACACACGAGGATCACGAAAACGCAATCACGGGACAGGATCGTAGCCGCTGCCGCCGAAGGGATTGCAGCGAAAAAGACGCCAGAGCGCGAGCCTGCCTCCCCGGATGATACCGTACTTGGCGATTGCCTCGTACCCATATTCCGAGCAGGTTGGGACAAAACGGCACGCCGGGGGCATGAGCGGGGAGATGCCCGCCTTGTAGCCGCGGATGATCAGGAGGGCGACTCTTGCCGCCGGGGAGGGGGCCGGTGGAGGGAGGTCGTCGTGCGCGTGATGCTGGCTGCCCGCCGCTGCGGCGCTCGCGCCTTCGTCCTTCGGCCCCGGCGCTTCGTGCGGGGGAGCGGGGGAGTCTGCTGTCTCGCGTGCGTCATCCCGAGGCACGAGGGGTCTCCGTGGGCGTTGTTGCGGGACGAGATCCCTCCTTCGTCGGGATGACGGGGGTGGCGGGGGTGGCGGGGGCGGTCTTGGCGATCCCGGCGCGGGCGATGACGCGGTCGACGATGGCGCGGGCGGCGGCGTAGTCGGGGATGTCCTCGGCGCGGCCGCGGACGAGGACGAGGAGATCGAGACCCTGGGCGAGGGTGGGATCGACATGGCGAAGCGCCTCCCGGAGGAGGCGCTTGACGCGGTTGCGCTGGACCGAACCGCCCTGCTTCTTGCCGGCGATGACGGTGTAGCGGTTGGCCGGCGGGTCGATCCGGTTGGGAAGCACCCGGACGACGACCGGCCCCTCGGGGTAGGAACGGCCCTTGCTGCGGACACGGCGGATGTCGTGCGGTTCGCGGAGGCGGCGGGAACGTTCCATCGCTCGAGGCGGCGGCAGGGCGGGAGCGCGGTCCGGATCGGGTGATCGGACGCCGCGCCCCCGGCCGTGCTACCGGTTCTGCGTGAACTTGTTCTCGTCGGCCACCGTCAGAGCCCAGCGGCCCTTCTTGCGGCGGCGGGCGAGGACGGCGCGGCCGTCCTTGGTGGCCATCCGCTTCATGAAGCCATGTTCGCGGATGCGCTTGATCCGCTTGGGCTGGTAGGTTCGCTTGACCACGACGGTTCACCTCTCGGGCCGCGGCGCGCGGCCATGAAGAACGAGCAATGCCTCATCCGGCCGGCGGCATGACCACCGGGACGGTTCGCCGGGTTGTGGTCTGGGAATGCCCGGACACCAACAAACACCCCACCGGGGGCTCGGCAACCCGAAGATTATACGGACAGGTGGACGGAGAGTCAACGGGGTGTGCGGGTGCACGCCACCGTGGCGGCGTCCGGGGTTGGCTTCGCTGGCGGTCATCCTGGGGTCATTCAGCGGTCATGGTGGCGGCGCAGACTGCAGGAGATTGCGTCTGGCAATGGCTGGGCGCGGAGCCTGGAGGAGCCCTATGAGCGCGCGAGCGATTGGTGAGCGGCGGTTGCGGGCTGCGGTCCCGGCCGCGCCGCCGGTGGTGGCCGTGGCGATCGCGGCGGCATTGCTGGCCGCGGCGAGCGTCCTGGCGGCGCTGAGCCTGGTGGCGACGATGGGCTCCGGCCCGGAGGAACCGTCCGGGGTGGCGGCGGCTGCGACGGTGCGTGCGTGGATTGGATGGCTGAACGAGGCAGCCGGGATGCGAGGCGGCCCGGTCGATGCCGGCGCCGATGTTCTCGCGCCCGGCTTTGCACTGCACCAGTCGGGGCGGCCCGATCTTCCTCCGGCGCGGCTCGAGGCGTTGCTGGCGGAGATGGGGCGCGGCGTCGATGGGCTGCGGTTCGTGGCGGACGGCATCGTTTCCGATGGCGAATGGGCGGCGGCGCGGCTGGTGGTCACCGGCGGGGAGCGGCGGGTGGCCGGGACCGCGATCACTGGCGCGCGGCCGGTGCTGGATGTGGCGGTCTTTTTCCGGTTGGAGGATGGGCGCATCGCCGAGGCGTGGGCGCCGGAGTTTGTCGGGTGGCTACCGCGCGCGATGCCGTCTGTCCGCGTGCCGTTGTGGCGGTCGCCGACGCCGGTGGTGCTGGCGCGGATCGTGTTGCCGCCCGGAGCGGATGTGAGCGGACTGGCGACGAGCGGGATGCACCTGCTGTTGCCGGAGACGGGCGTGGTGCAGGTGCGGGTGGCGGGGCGGGCGCTGGTGCTCCGTGGAGATGGCGCGGCGGGGTGGGAGGTGATCCCGCCGGGAGGCGCCTGGACCGCGCTGCTGCCGGGCGAGGCCCTGCTGGTGACGGATGGCTCGTTTCACGCGGTGATGAACCGGGGCTCGGTCCCGGCCTCGATGCTGGGGTTTGCGACAGTCCCGTACATCGCGGAATCGGGCGAGGGGCGGATGCTGCCGAAGACGACGCCGCTGTCGGGCATCTATGGAGCGCGGCAGGGGGTGGTCGTCTCGCTGCCGGGCGGGGTGCGGAGCGTGACGCTGGCGAGGGGTCTCGGTGGAGGTGCGCCGGAGATGGCCGGACGGTGCACGCCGGGACAGTGGATGATGCTGGAGGTGACGCGGGCGATGCTGCAGCCTGGGGAATCGCTGCCCACCCATGAGGTTCGCGGGGTGGAGGTGCTCGAATCGGATCAGGCGGGCGCGCTGGCGGCGGTATGGCTGGCGGGGGACGGCGCGCCGGCACGGGTCGCGCGCGATGAGGGGCTGGCGGCGTTGGACCGGTTGGCGGGCGAGGTGCGCAACGACCGGAGCGCGCCGATGGCGCTGACCGCGATCTGGTTGACGCCGGATGCCGCCGCGCCGTGCGCGCCGGGGGAGGAAGAGCGGACGGCGGGGTCCGCGTGGTCAGCGGGAGGGGAGTACCACGGCAATCCGCAGATCGCCTCTCGACGCGTCTCGCGCGTGGTCCTGCTGGTCCCGGATCGAACGGGCCCGGTTGGCGCGAGGGATGGCGGAACCGCCGGTTGACGGTGAGCGTGACTCGTCGGCCAGAGGCCGATGCGGAGGCTGGCGTCCGGGCATCCGGCGCGTCCGGCCCCGTGCCGTGCTGCTGATGCCGCAGGACACAGGACCGGATCGAGGGGGGCCATGCGGCCGGCGGGACGGCGTTGCCGGTGCGACCGCTGCACGGCCGGAGGCGCCGCCGAAGCAGTCGGCGCAGGTCTGGCCGTTGGCTGCCGGGG
>CAIPGK010000574.1 GCA_903864575.1 uncultured Chloroflexota bacterium | reverse complement strand
CTGCATCCTTGTTCCGTACGCCCTGCCCAACCTGTTGCCCACGGACACCTCATCGCACCCGTCCAGCCAATTGCCTCTCGCGACACAGCCCAAGACCGCTACTCCATGCCCAGCCCCGTCATCTCGAGACACAAAGGATCACGGCCAGTCAGACCGGCCACATTCAGCGATTCGTGACGACCGTTGTATGTACGTTCTCTATTGCACATACGAGCAGATGGAGTAATGTGCCGATATTTCCGCCTCGTCCCTGCAAGGAGCGTCCCGATGCAAAGGTACATGGTGTTCGTCGCCTGCGTGGTGGCCGCGATGCTTTCACTGCCCGTCTCCCCGGTCGCCGCAACCGACTGGGACGCCGACTCAGTCGCAGGTGCCCTGCTGGCTGTGCAACTGCCCACGGACGAACTCGACTGGCAGGGCGGAATGACGGACGACACGGCGGATGCCTTCGACGGCGCAGTCCGTCAGGTGCAGGTCTACACATTCCAGTCGCTCACGGTGTTCAGCATCTATCCCACCGCAGCGGAGGCCGAGCGCCACGTCGCCGGCGACATCTGCTTGCCCATTGACCAGAATGACATCGACATCTTCTCCGGAACCAACTTCACCGGCAGTCTGATCGCGCGAGAGGCGAGCCACATTATTGGCATTAACATCTGCGTAATTGACACCGGCACCGGCGCTGGCGCGTCTGGCCGCATCGACAACGTCGTTGTCACCGGCATCAGCACCTACAGTGCATCGGCCGCCCCCAGCGGTGCCGCGATGGTCGCCGCAATCAAGGGCATCGCGCTCGTCTCCGCAGTCCTTCCCGACTACTAGCCGCGCGGTCGCTTCGCTTCCGGAGCACTCGTCATCAAAGGATGTGACCCCATGCGCGCGCTCAACATGCTGGCTGCCTGCCTGCTGGCCGCCATTCTCGCCATGCCCGCTTTACCTACCCTCGCCACCGACTGGAACCCGGATTCGGTAGCGAAGGCACTACTTTCCGTACAACTTCCTGCCGACGACCTGAGTTGGCAGGGGCCGATGGAGGACGACACGGCTGACGCATTTGATGGGGCTGTAAGGCAGGTTCAAGTTTTTTCATTCGACTCCTTAACGGTGTTCAGTGTTTATCCAACGGAAGAGGACGCACAGCTACGCATCGTCGGCGACTATTGTTACCCTATCGATCAAAAGATCGACGATGCTGGAGGATTTCACCGCCGGGTTGATCAAAAACGAAGCTGACAGACTTATCGGTATCGAGATTTGTCTCATTGAAGATGCAACCGGAGCGGGTGCGTCAGGTCGTATAGACAATGTCGTCGTCACGGGAATCAGCACCTACATGTCTTCAAATACCCCAAGTGGAGCGGCCCACATGGCAGCCATGAACGGCCTTGCCCTCCTTTCAACTCTCATCACCAATGCTTCCGCCAGTGCCCCTCAGCCCTCCAGCACAACTGCCTCGGCGCCCAAATCCAGCACCACTTCCGGCAACTCCACCACCTCCGCCCCGCGTGGATCTACCGCCCCATCCTCGGCCACTGCCAGCAACCACACGCCGCCAATGGCTTTCCTGCCGTCCTCTCTCACCTCCGGCAACGGCGCGCGCTTCAGCATGGAATCGGACGAGCAGATTACCCTCGATCCTGTCGTCGTCCGCGCCGTCGCGGGTTATGACGAATCCGAGGTCGCCTGGATCCTCGATCATCCCGACTTCATGGGCGGCGATCCCTATGCCGCCGTTACGGCAGAACTTGGCGGCGGGACCAACGGTTTCCTCGCCCTTTTCAACGCTCCCGCCTACGTCGGCAGCCAACTCGATGTCCTCGGATGGCAGGACGGCCACCTGCGCATCTTCTCGATGGACAACCCCGGTCCCAATGGCCTCGGCTATATCGTCGCCTCGGTCAACCGATTCTCCAGTTCATCGGCGGCATCGTCCGCGCTCGATGTGCTTGTGAGCGACCTGACGTCCACCGGCGCAATGGTCCCGGTCGAAGTCGACTCAATCGGCGACCGCTCGGCGGCCGTCGCGGGCGGCGCGGTCAACGGCGTGCAGATGACCGCCCTCGTGGCCGATGGCTCCTACCTGTTCGTCGTCACCGGGGTCGCCCCGAACGGCGATCCCACCACAGACGTCGAGAGCGTGCTCGATCTGATGCTCGGCGCGTAACCGGCCGAGTCGTACCCGGGAAGATGGCGGCGGCCCGCATGCTCCGCAGGCCGCCGCCACCCACGACCTACAACCAACACACCCCATCAGCTGCGATAATCCATGACCACAACAGCTACGTGTCCGGCGCCATGGGGTTTCGCGCCGGATCGGAGCACAATGGCGGCGAAGGGGTCGGCGCCGCCCTTCATGCCGTTCGCGCGAGCGATTCATTGGGGGAAACGGATGTGCAGCGTTTCCGCGCCCGGTTTGGCGGCGATGCCGTGGCAGTCCTGCTGCTGCTCCTGCTCTGCGGCGTATTCCTGATCGACGACATCACCCTCCCCGCCGAATACGCCTTCAGCGACATGGTCTCCTTCTTTGCCCCCTTCTATGCCTTCCTCGGCGCGGGCCTGCGACGGTTCGACATCATCGGCTGGAATCCCCACCAGTTCTCCGGCGCTCCCTTTGCCGCCGATCCCGAGTCCGGCTGGATGTACCTGCCGGTCATGCTCATCTCCACGCTCATCCCCGCCGGCGCGGCGGCCTACCTCGTCCACGCCTTCGTCCATCTCGCCATCGCCAGCATTGGCGCCTACGTCCTCGCGCGGATGCTCGGGTTGAACCGGACCGGATCGTTCGCCGCCGCTGCCGCCACCATCCTCTCCCAGGTGCTGAACCAAACGGCCTGCTGCCCTCCGCTCGCCCAGGTCCCAGCCTGGCTGCCCTGGCTCCTGATCGGCGCGGAACTCGCCCTGCGCGCTCCGTCATGGGCCGTCCGGTTCGGCGGATGGGCCATCTCGGCCATCGCCATCAGCCAGATCCTCGCCGCCTGGCTCGGGCAAGGCGCCTACTACGCGCTGCTCCTGCTCGCCGCCTGGTTCGGCTGGCGAACCCTGTTCGTGCCCGCCGCGCCTGCCCGCCCGCTCCCCTCCCGCCTCGCCAGCACCGCGCTCGACGGCGCGGCCATGGCCCTTCTCGGCGCAGGGCTCGCCGCCGCCGGACTCCTGCCCCGCCTCGCCTTCAACGCGGTTTCCACCATTCCCGGCGGAAACTATCCCCCGGACCCCAATCGCGCCCTGGCCACCTGGTCGCTCGCCAATGCGGCGAGCCTCCTCATCAGCGGCTACGCCACCGCCCCCCGCTGGTATCTCGGCGGCGCGGTGCTGGTGCTCGCTCTTGCCGCTCTCCTCATCGCCCGCCGCTGGGCGCACACCCCCTTCCTTGCCGCCACCTCGCTCGTCGTCATCATCCTCTCGTTCAACACGGTCACCCCCCTCCACCGCCTCATGTATGCCCTGCTTCCCCGCTTCGAGTTGATCCACACCCATTTTCCAGAGCGGATCATGATTCTCGCCCCCCTCCCGATCGGGCTACTGGCCGGCGCAGCCATCACCTGGCTCCCCCGTTGGACCGGCAGCCGCGTCCTTCTTGCCGCCGCCGCCCTCCTGCCGCTGCTCGCCGCCATCCTCATCAACCGCCTCGCCGGCGCCCCCGATCCCCTGATTTCCCGCACGACCATCATCATCATCGCCGCCACCTCGGCGCTGCTGCTCGTCGCCGCCGGGGCGCTCGCCTCCCTCCCCGGTTCGTCGCTCGCCCTCCGCATCGTGCCCATTTCCCTGATCGTCCTCATCATCTGGGACCCGGCGGCCAGCACCCTGACCGCCCGCCTCGCCGGTCTCCGCCTGGGCTCCGAGGCCGTGACCGATCTCGACGCACACCTCCGGCGAACCCCGGCCGCCGCCTTCATCGCCAGCCAGACCGAATCCGACCCGGGCCGCTATTTCGGATTCGATCCCAGGCGCCTGCCGGAGCCCGGCGATCAGACATGGGGCTACCTCCGGCGCGCCGATGACGCCGAGGGATTGCTCGTCAACAACCGCGCCACCGCCCTCGGCATCGACGACCTGCAGGGCTACAACCCCATCCACCTGCGGCGCTACGCCGAGTACATCGACGCCCTCAACGGTCTCCCGCAGGATTATCACGAGACCAGCATCCTCCCGTCAGGACTCTCCTCCCCCTTGCTCGACATGCTCGGCGCCCGCTACATCATCATCCCCAGCGACACGCGGCGGCCTGACCTCGACGGCCTCCGCGACCGCCTCCCACTCGTGTTCGCGGACCAGTTCGTCGATGTCCTGGAACGCCCCTCCGCCATGCCCCGTGCCTGGCTCGTTCACGATGCCCGCGAAGTCCCCCGCGGCGAAACGCTGCCCCTGCTCGCCAGCGGCGCGGTCGATCCCCGCCGCACCGCCCTGCTGGAATCCCCTCCGCCGCCCCTCGCCCAGCCGCCGGATGGCGTTGCCGAATCCGCCCGCTACACCAGCCGCGAACCGGATCGCCTCGCCCTCCACGTCGAAGCCGCCGCGCCGGCCCTGCTCGTCCTCGCCGAAATCTACGATGCCGGATGGTCCGCCACCGTCGATGGCGTGCCCGTGCCGGTGCTGGCCGCGGATCACGCCTTCCGCGCCCTGCCCGTCCCCGCGGGCGCCCACGACATCATCCTCCGCTACGACCCGCCCGGCCTGCGCACCGGGCTCGTCATCACCATCGGCTCCGCCCTCTCGATGATCGCTGCCGCCGCCGTGCTGCTGCTCCGGCGCCGCATCGCCCCGCCCGCCG
>CAIPGK010000573.1 GCA_903864575.1 uncultured Chloroflexota bacterium | reverse complement strand
CGATTGCGGTCACGACCACCGCCCCGTCGACACCGTTCGGCTGCGAGCGGCGAATGTGGCGGCGAGTGATCCCCGATCAGGATCGCGTTGCCCCGGTTCGCCTGCGGCGGCGATGTCCCGATGTAACGGGTGGTAGCCGCCGGGCCCGGCAAGGGGTCAGGATGAAGGCGCCACGGGCGTCGCTGCCGGGGGAGTGGGGTGCGGGCCCGGAGCGGGGGGCGCCGAGACGAGGGAGATGGTGAGGCCGCCCGCCACCGCGGGTGGAATCGGCGCGACGCCCGCCGCATCCTGTTTTCTGCGTACCCTGCCGGTCACTGCGATGGCGCCGGCGCGCTCGAACTCGAGATCGAGCGCGAAGGTGTCACCTTGCGCGAGCGGCGCGCGCAGTCCGACAAGGGCAAGATGATCGCCCAGTGGTTCGAGGACGATCAATCCCCGGGCGGGAACGGCAATCCCGTCCGGCAGGATGATCTCGTGCCGGTGCTGCCCGAAGCCCTCGCTCGCCCGCAGTTCGACCCGCACCGCGATGGGGCAGGTTGCCCGGATGAGACGGTCCGACGTGGCGTTTTCGTTCGCGATGTTCATGCTGACCGGTACGCCGGGCGCGAGCCCGGGCGGTGCTTCCGCCGTCGGCGTGCCGGACGCGGGGGTCGCGCCGGGCGTCGCGGTCGACGCCCGGATGAACGCGGCAAGAGCGGGCAGGGAGCGGATCGCGGTGCGGCGGGTGGTCATGCCGGGAGTGTGCCAGAGGCGCATTCCTCGTGCAGGCAGGAGGCGGATTTTTCCGCGCGGTCCGGCTCCGCGCCGTCGGGCAGGCCGAGCAACCGGAGGATTGTGAACTCCGCGAGCACGGTGTCGGCATTGCGGGTGGAGTGAAAATACTCCCGCAGCAGGGGCGTGACGGCGTGCTTCCAGACGCGCTGCAGGCCGAGTTCGGTGTGGATGTCGTCGCGCATGAAATAGCTGTGGCCGACCTGAAAGTCGGTGGTGAGGCGCTTGCCGATCTCGTTGTTGAGGTTGACGAAGAGCCGGTGCAGCTGCTGCTGGGTGGCGGCGGGCAGATTCCTGCTTGCAAGCCAGTTCTGGTACACCGGCGCTTCGCCATCCTGCACCGGCCAGATTCGGAGGCGGCGACGGGTTCGGCCCATTCCGGAGCATCCTCGGCTCGGCCGAGCCGGGGCTCAATCACACCGCGAACGAATGATGCCTTCAGGTCACTCGGGAACAAGCTGAAAACGCATTCAGATCCGCAGCAATCTGGCAAATGTCATCGTCCCGAGGTGCGAGTTGCACGTTGAGTCGTTGGCCGAATCGGAGGGTGGATTCTCCGATGGGATCAGTGGCCATCGCTGCAAGAAGCAACTGAATGTTCTCATCAGCCCACGCGTGGTCATCCGGTCACAGCAGTGATGCTTCCCCGAACAGGCAGCGCTCGCGGAATTGCCGGGCGATGTCGTAGATCGCCTCCCGGCCCTGGTACCGTGCCATTCATGTCGTCCTGGCGAATTGAGCGGCTCTCCCCCACGCCGCCGCATTGTCGCAAGGTCGCGCTACATCGCGCGACTGGGTGGTGCGGGTGGCGGCATCGGTCAGGCGGGGGCGGCGGTTTCGCTGGCGAGTTCCGACGCCTTGGCGCGGAGTTGGCCGCAGGCGGCATCGATGTCGAGGCCGCGGCTGTAGCGGACGGTGGCGGGGATGCCAGCGGCGCGGAGGGTGTCGGCGAAGCGCTCGATGCCAGCCGGATCGGGGCGCTCGTAGGGGAGCACATCGACCGGGTTGAGCGGGATGATGTTCACGTGGCAGAGCATCCCGCGCAACAGATCGGCGAGGGCGCGGGCGGTGTCGTCGGAGTCGTTGATGCCGCGCATCAGGGCATACTCGAACGAGACACGCCGGCCGGTGCGGTCGATGTACCGCTGGCAGGCCGCCATGAGTTCCGCCACCGGGTAGCGCCGATTGATCGGAACGAGGCTGCTGCGAAGCTCGTCGCCCGGGGCATGGAGGGAGACGGCGAGGTTGACCTGCCACGGCTCGTCCGCGAGGGCGTCGATCTTCGGGACAATGCCGGAGGTGGAGATGGTGATCCGGCGCGCGCCGAAGTTCATCCCGTCCGGATCGTTCAGGGTGGCGATGAACTCCATCGTTTCCGCGTAGTTCTGGAGAGGTTCGCCCATGCCCATCATCACCAGGTTGGTCAGGGCGCGGCCGCGATCGCGGGCCCGGCGGGCTGCGCCGACCGCCTGCGCGACGATTTCACCGGAGGTGAGATTGCGCGTAAGTCCGCCGAGCCCGGTGGCGCAGAAGGCGCAGCCGACCGCGCAGCCCACCTGACAGGAGACGCACACGGTCGCGCGGCCGGGGTAGAGCATCAGCACGGTTTCGACCAGCTCGCCATCGCCGGTGCGGTAGAGGGTCTTGATTGTCTCGCCGTTGTCCGCCGTGAGTTCGCGGACGGTAGCGAGGGTGGAGAGCGGGAGTTCGGCGGCGAGGTTCTCGCGCAGGGCTGCGGGCAGGTTGGTCATCTCGTCGTAGCCGAGCGCCAGATTGCGATAGGCCCATCCCCAGACCTGGCGGGCGCGGAACGCGGGAAAGCCCCATGCCGTCATGCGTTCCGTGAGCTGATCGAGGGTCAGATCGTAGAAGCCGAGCGGTCGGCTGGACCGTCGCGAAAACGGGATTTGCGGCGGATCGGGGGATGTGCGTTGCATCAAAAAAGGATACCATGCACCGGAGAAACGTCCGGCGCAGCCATGGCCAAGGGAGGCCATGAGGTAAACATGCTGCGAAAATCGTGATGGCAGGCAATCATGCGAGCGCGCCACTACCCGTACGGTGGCGAAACAGGAGGGCCCCGCACCATGCAAGGCGAGAACTCAGCCTGGATCAAGTTCATCATTCTGGCGATCATCGCGTTCGTGATCTGGTGGTTGCTGCACCTGATCTTTGGAAAGAAGGCAAAGGCGAGCACGCATTCTGTCGCGGCCGATGCGGCGCAGGGCATCCGCGCGGCAGGCGCCGACGCGGGCGCCGGGCTGGACCGCGCCGGGGAGGCGGCGCGCCGGGGCGCGGATAACCTCGGTGGCGATTTGCGCGCCGGGGCCGGGGTGGCAGCGGCCGGGCTTGGCGCGGCGGCTGCGGCGGCCGGCGCGGGTCTGGACCGTGCTGGTGACGCCGTTCGGGAGGGTGCGGACGATCTTGCCGGAGGTCTGCGCGGCGCAGCTGACGATGTGTCAGGCGCGGCGGGCAACCTTGCCGGCGAGGCCGACGCGGCGCTTGGCCGGGCAAAGGACCGGGTCGAGGATGCCGGACACCACGCCCGACATCATGCGCAGGACGCAGCGAATGGCGCGGCTGGCGCAGTGGCCGGACTGGACATGCCCAGCGCTGACCTGAATCTCGACCTCGCCGGGGCAATCGATGCCGTTCCGGGCGCGGTCGGCGGTCTCGACCTGCCGGGTGGGCTCGATGCACGTGGTCTCGGCGTGGACGCCGCGGCAGCACTTGGCGGGGTCGGCGCGGCGCTTGGCGCGGATGCGCCCCACCACGAGAGCATCGGCGAGAAAATCGGCGAGTTCATCGAGGGCATCGCCGGGAACGCTGGCGCGTTGACGGACTTCGATGCCGATGGCACCCCGGACCTTCCCGGCATGGAGGAGATCGAGGGCGAGATTGGCCGGGGCGCTGCTGCTGCGGCCTCCGGCGCGCGGACCGTGGGTGAAGAGATTGTCGGCGGCCGCGAGTTCGCTGTGGGTGCGGACGGCAGCCTCGATCCGATCCCGTTCCCCGCTGGCGGCCGGGATGGCATTCCTCATCCGCACGCCGACGCCTTTGGCGACGGCGGCGAAGCCTTCATTCATGAGGGCGGCGCGCTTGGCGGCGAGCTCATCGATGGGGCGGCGATTGCGGCGGCCGGACACATCGCGGCCGAGGAAATCGTCGGTGGTCGAGAGTTCGAGGTCTCCGATGGCGGCGATGTCGAACTGAAGGCGAGCTTCGAGCAGACGATGCCCGCTCCGCCGCGGCTGGCCGGGACGTTCACCAGCAATGCCGAGGCGACCTTGTACGGCGCGTCCGACGACCGGGTGGTGAACCTGGGACGGCGCGAGCCGGGCGAGCGCGCGAGCCTGGCCGGATCCGATACCCTCTGGGAGGTGATGGAGAAGGCGAATCCGCCGCGCGAGCCGGGTGACACCGCCCCGCGCCCGGAAGACGCCCGCATGTACATCGCATCCTCCTACGCAGGCGCGTTCGAGCGTGGTGGCGGCATCACTGCCTGGACGTGGGACGAGGGCGCGGTGGACGACCAGTCCGGCGTCGCCAACCCGCGCGGGGGAACCTGTCCGCGGGATTACCCGATCAAGGGCAACCGCAACTCGATGATCTATCACGAGTCGTGGATGGGCACGTGGCTGCCGACCGTCCCCGAGGTCTGCTTCCGCACGGCGGACGCGGCCGAGGCGGCTGGTTTCCGACGCCCGCGCAACGCCCAGAATGCTGGACCGGATCAGGCGCCGCTGATCGCGCAGGCGCTCGCATCCGCGTGGCACTCCAGCGATCCGATGCCCGCAGGCATGGGCATCGCGGCGGCGGCTGAGGCCGAGGTCGTGATGACGCTGCCCGGGGGCGCCGTCTGGGCGACTGGTGGCGAGTGCCCCGCCGATTACCCGTTGAAGGGCAATCTCGACTCCAACCTCTACCATGCGCCGGGCTGGCCGTCCTTCCAGGCGACCATCGCGGAGGTGTGCTTCCCGGACATCATCACTGCCGAGGATGCGGGCTACGACTGGCCGAAGAATGCCGAGGGATACCCCGGCGCGGGCAGCTACAAGTCGAAGGGCCGCGCCGCAGGCGAGCCGAAGCAGGGTTCCGGCAAGAGCGGATCCGGGTCCGGTAGCGGCGGCAGCGGCAGCGGCAGCGGCAGCAGCGGAGACGCCCGGCAGGGAGTCAAGGCCGGCGGCGGCGACGGCCACGGCGAGGGCCACGGTGGCAAGAGCGGCGGCAAGGGCTACGCAGGTGGAGCATCCTCTGCCACCGCGAGCCACGACGGACAGGGTCGGGCTCTTCCGGCGGGCGCGCACTGGGCGTCGGATGGAACCTGCCCGAGCAGCATGCCGATCAAGGGCAACCTGAGCTCGATGCTGTACCACCGGCCCGGCACGCAGTTCTACGCGAACACCGACCCGGAGGTCTGCTTCGCCTCCGAGGCTGACGCCGAGGCCGCGGGGTACCAGCTTCCGCCGAGCCAGCGTGACGGCGCCTCGCGGGGCGGCGGCGGCAGTGATGCCAAGGGCGGTCGCGGCGACGGCGGCGGCAAGGACGCCAAGGGCGGCAGCGGCGGCGGCAGCGATGCTCGGCAGGGCGTGAAAGCCCAGGGGAGCGGCAGCGGCAGCAGCAGCAGCGGCGGCGCTGGTGACGATGCCGACGACGAGGGCAAGGAGACCCGTTCGGGCCGCAAGGCGCCGAAGGGCACGAAGCTCCCGCAGGGCGATACCTGCCCCGAAAGCTACCCGGTCAAGGGAAACATGGACTCCATGCTGTACCACGCCCCGGGTTGGCCGTCCTACTCGGCGACGATTCCGGAGGTCTGCTACCGCACCACGCAAGCGGCGGCTGCGAGCGGGTTCAGTCGCCCGAAGAACGCCCCGGACAACTAGTCCCGTTCGATGCATGAATCCCCGCCCGCCCCGCCGATCGGCAGGGCGGGCGGGGCTATTGCTGGCAGTGCATGGCGTGCGCGTGCCATCCTTTGCCGGGAAATCCCATCCGCTACGCCACCACCCCACCGAGCGATCGTGCCAATGCAGACGTCCGCTGATTCCGCTGCCATCGACATCGCCGCCCTGCTCGCCGATGGCCGAATCGGCCCGCGAGATGGTCTGGGCAAGACCTGCGTCGTCGCCATGAGCGGCGGCGTGGATAGTGCGGTTACGGCGCTGCTGATGCGCGAGCGCGGCTACCGCGTCGTGGGAATCAATCTGCGGCTCTTTTCGCCGGAGGACGAGGATCACCGCGCCAACCCCTGTTGCGGTATTCCGGCGATGGACGATGCCCGCCGGACCTGCGCCCGGATCGGGGTTCCTTTTTACGCGCTGAACATGGAGGTCGAGTTCGGAGAGGCGGTGATCGGCAAGTTTGTGGACGAGTATGCGAACGGGCGCACGCCGAACCCCTGTCTCGAATGCAACCGGGGCGTGAAGTTCCGGCATCTGGTGGAGCGGGCGAAAGCGCTCGGCGCGGACTGCCTCGCGACTGGCCACTACGCGAGGATCGCACACGGCGACCCGGCGAGCGGCCAGCCTCACCGCCTGCTGCGCGCAATCGATCCGCTGAAGGACCAGAGCTATGTGCTGCACACGCTGACGCAGGAGCAGTTGAGCTACCTGCGGTTTCCGCTTGGCGGCCTTCGCAAGACGGAGACGCGCGCGCTCGCCAGGGCGTTCGATCTGCCGGTGGCGGACAAGCCGGAATCGCAGGAGATCTGCTTCGTCGGCAATCGCTCCTACGCCGATTTCGTCGCGGCGCGCCGGCCGGATGCCGTCAGGCCGGGCGAGGTCGTCACCGCCGATGGGACGGTGATCGGGGCGCACAAGGGGTTCGTGCACCATACCGTCGGGCAGCGGCGGGGGCTGGGCATCGCCGCGAAGGAACCGCTTTACGTCCTGCGGCTGGAGCCGGTGGCAAACCGGGTGGTCGTCGGCGCCCGGGAGCAGGCTGCGGCGGTCTCGCTGGCCGCCGGGGAGGTTGCCTTCACGGGCGGCGTGTGGCCCGAACAGGGGTTCACCTGCGAGATCATGGTGCGCTACCGGGGCCAACTGGCGGGAGCGGCGGTGCTGCCCGGACCCGCCGGAAGTGGGACCGCGGCCGTGTCGTTCGACGGGTCGGGGCCGATCGCCTCGCCGGGGCAGGCGGTGGTGTTCTATCGCGGCGACGAGGTGCTGGGCGGCGGCACGATCTCCCACGTGGAGACGGCGATCCCCTGATTTCGGGGCGCCGACCGGGATCGACTGCCCGAATCAGCCGCAACGCGGCATACTTCACCCGAACAGACGAACGTGAGTCCGTGACCGGCTGCGCCGGAGACGGCGGTTGAGGATAGGCGCTGATGGAACTGTATGACGAGGACCCCTCCTCATCCGGGCTGGATGGCAAGACGAAGGGGATGATCGCGCTCGGCGTGCTGGTGGTGCTGGCGATCATCGTCGGTATTTGCTACGGGCTCTACCGGCTGGGCGGGGCGGATCAGGCGCCGATGGAGCGGCTGCGCGACATTGCGATCATCTTCATCGTGCTGCTTGGCGCGTTGACCGTTTTGCTGCTGGCAGGGGTTTCCGCCGCGCTCGCGTTCCTCGCCGTCCAGACGAAGGACCGGATCATTCCGCTGCTGGATGAAACGACCGAGACTGTTCGCCGCGCCCGCGGTACGGTGGAGTTCATGAGCGAGGAGGCGGTGCGACCGGTGGTGAGCGCCGCCGGGCGAGCTGCACGCATCAAGGCGATGACGAGCGCGGTGGTCG
>CAIPGK010000572.1 GCA_903864575.1 uncultured Chloroflexota bacterium | reverse complement strand
TGAATGTGAAGGAAGACGTTGCTGGCGATGATCAGCGCCTGGTTGCGCTGGGTATCCGGATAGCCATGCCGAACCACCGACCGCCAGACTGACGATCCAGTGATCTTGTCGGCAAGCGTTTGCTCCTGCCTCATCCCGTCCTCCGAGTCCCGCTCTCCGGGACATCCGACGCCGCCCACTTCGGGCGGCCAGGTCCGAACCCGAGTCCGCGAAACGGCCCACGTGTCAGCGAGCCGCTCTCCGGTATTGTGTCCGTGCCGCCGATGGCGGTCAAGCCACCCCTGCCGCGAACGCGCATCGCTGCAGCGAGTTCCTGTCGCGAACGCATCAATCGGGCGCGGCATGCCACGAAAAAGCCGGCCCGATGGCCGGCTGCTCGCAGAGGGGTGGGCGCAACAGGACTCGAACCTGTGACCTCACGGATGTGAACCGTGCGCTCTAACCAACTGAGCTATGCGCCCTCGTTCCGGTCGCGCAGTATACCAGAGCCGCCGCCGCGCAACATGCGCCGGGCGCGGGATGCGGCATCCTTCCCGGCAGGCTCGCAAGCCCCCGCAGAAGGACTGCCACATGACCGGTTCCCGCTCCTCATACGCCAATGTCCCGCCCCTCCTCGCCATCGACATCGGCGCCGGAACGCAGGACATTCTCCTCTTCGACCCGGCCGCCGAGCCGGAAAACTGCGTCAAACTTGTTCTCCCCAGCCAGACCCAGGTCGTCGGCGCTCGCATCCGGTCCCTGACGGCGCGTGGCGTTCCCGTTCACCTGGATGGTCCCCTCATGGGCGGCGGCGCGAGCAGCGATGCCGTGATCGCTCACATTCACGCGGGATTGCCCCTGACTGCCACACCCTCGGCGGCGGCCACCATGCACAACAACCCCGACAAGGTCCGGGCTCTTGGCGTGCATGTCGTGGAGGACGCGCCACCGGACGCGACGGTCGTCCGTACCGGTGATCTCGATCTCGGCGCGCTGGCGGCGGCGCTCGCGCCATTCGGCATCGACCTGCCGGAGGCCGTCGCGGTCGCCGTGCAGGATCACGGATACCGGCCCGGGGCCAGCAACAACGAGGTCCGGTTCGAATACCTGCAACGATTGCTCGACGACGGCGGCAATCTCGCCAACGCCATCTTCGACCGCGCCCCCGCCGGCATGACCCGGATGGCAGCCGTGCAGGATGCCGCTCCCGGGGCCTGGGTGATGGATACCGGAGCGGCCGCCGTCCTCGGCGCGCTGGCCGATCCCGCCGTCGGCGAGGCCGCCGCTTCGACCGGGGCGATCCTCGTGAACTTCGGCAACATGCACACCTTCGCCACGCTGGTGAAAGGCCGCCGGCTCTACGGGCTGTTCGAGCATCACACCGGCGGCATGACCGCAGACCTTGCCGCTCGGCTCGTCGCCCTCCTGCAGGACGGCTCGCTCGATGTCGCCCGCTTCCGGCAGACCTTCGACGGCCACGGCGCGGCCCTCGACCCCGCCTACCGCAGCGCCGGTCCATTCCCCTTCGTCGCCGTCACCGGTCCTCGGCGCGCCATCGCCCGTTCACTCGGCTACCACGAGGCCGCCCCGCACGGAGACATGATGCTCGCTGGTCCGTGGGGCATGATTGAGGCGATTCGGTTGCGCGGGTAACCCGATGCGGGGTCGTCAGCGGCGCCTGCCGTCATTCGCTGCCCGGCCCTCGCTCCGATGCGACTGCCGCTGCTGCCGCGAACGGGTATCCGCCTTCCTCCGCGCATCGGTGGCCTTCAACGCTCCGCCCACCCCCGCATTCTTCGTCCTTGGAGCCGCCGATGAAACCGGCCGAGGCTCGAAGTTCCGGCCCGGAGTCGTGTACTGCGGAATGTTTGGCGTCGGCACGACAATATCGGGTATCTCGACCACGATCGGCTGATCGAAGACCGGGCTGTCGAACACCGGTTGCTCGTACACCGGTTCCTGAAAGACCGGCTGCTGATACACCGGTTCCTGAAAGACCGGCTGCTGGTACACCGGTTCCTGCATGACCGCCTGCTGCGCCTGCGCGGTCGCGAGGGCATCGAAGCCACTGTTGGAACCGTCGCCAAACGTGGGCTGCTCAACTGGAGCCGCCTCCTCGTAGACCGGCTCGACAAGAGCCGCATCCTGTCCGATCCCCCCGTCCGAGTCGGTCCCATCCCAGGCCACATCCACAGTCCCGCCATCGACCGGCTCCAGGACCTCCGCGTCTCCCGCGCCAGGCGTACCGCGCTTTCGGGCAACCGCCGTCTGGGTGGCGCGGGCCGCGGCGGTGGCGCTCGGCTGCGGCGCCGTCCGGGTCGGCGAGACCTGCACGTTTGGCAGCGGGGTCGACGTCGGCGGCAACCCGGCCCGCGGCGTGCGGGTCGGCGGGTCGGCACGGGGCGTTGGCGTCGTGGGAAGCGCAGCCCTGGAGGTCGCCTTCGGCGCGGCGGTAGCCGTCGGGGGTGCGATGGTCGGCAGCGGCGTCACTGTCGAAGTGACCGCCAACGCGACCTCCCGCGGTTCAGGCGCGGAAATCGACGTTCCGGCCGGAGTCGGCCGGGCGGGGTCGGGCGGCGTCGAACCGCCGAGGACGACAAACGCAAGCGCCCCGACCACGGCGATCGTCGCAACGACCGCGCCGATCGCAGGCAACGGATTTCGGCCTCTGGAACCGGACCGGCGGTACTCGGACATAAGGCCCCTCGAAAGCATGGAAGCGGTGACCCGGCGAGCCGCGGAACATGCGCGCTCACTGTGATAAACGCCTGCGGACCCCGCAGGGTTTCACCATGCTAGCGGACTCCGCCCAGGGTCAGGCAGGATGGCCGCCGGGACCGTTTCGCAATTTGGGACCTTCGGCGGCTGCGCGCCTCAGAGCCGCGCCGCGATCGCCTCCCCGACGTCGGTGGTGGAGGCCGTTCCGCCAAGGTCGGGCGTCAGGATTCCTGCGCCGGTTGTTGCCTCGATCGCCGCCATCACCCGCGCCGCCTCCTGCGGCAGGCCGAGGTGCTCCAGCAGCAGCGCAACCGTCCAGATCGCCGCCACGGGATTCGCGATTCCTTGCCCGGCGATGTCCGGAGCGCTGCCATGAACCGGCTCGAACATGCTCGGGTTACGCCGCTGCGGATCGAGATTCGCGCTGGCCGCGATGCCGAGGCTGCCCCCGATCGCGCTGCCGAGATCGCTCAGGATGTCGCCGAACAGGTTGGATGCGACGACCACGTCGAGCGACTCCGGACGGAGCACGAACCTGGCAGCCATCGCGTCCACCAGCCACTGCTCGGTCGAAACCTGCGGGTACTCCGTCGCCACCCGCGCGAAGACCTCATCCCAGAGCGTCATGCCGTACTGCTGGGCGTTGCTCTTCGTGACGCTCGTCACCTTGCGGCGAGGCCGGGTCATCGCCAGATCGAACGCATACCTGATGATGCGCTCGCAGCCGGTCTCGGTGAAGAGCGCGGTCTGGATCGCGACCTCACTTCCCGGACCGCGCCCGGCAAGGTTTCGGCCGCCCACGCCCGCGTACTCGCCCTCGCTGTTCTCGCGAACGACGATCCAGTCCACGGTCTCGGCGGTCGCATTCCGCAGTGGGCTGGGAACGCCGGGCAGCAGCCGCACCGGACGGATGCACGCGTACTGGTCAAACCCCTGGCAAATCGCGAGGCGCAGTCCCCACAAGCTGATGTGGTCGGGAACCCCCGGCCAGCCAACGGCGCCGAAGTAGATGGCGTCGAATCCGCGCAGGCGATCGAGCCCATCGGCGTCCATCATCAGCCCGGTTTCCAGCCAGTACTGACAACCCCACGGGAAAAACTCATACGAGAAGGCCAAACGACCGCCGCTCGTTTCTGCAAGCCGGTCCAGCACGCGCAGCCCCTCCGGAGCCACCTCCGCGCCGATGCCGTCTCCGGGTATCACAGCTATGCGATAGGTACTGGACATTTCGCGGCCTTTCCTGTTACTGCATGCACGTCGACCATATGGCAGCATATCGTCGTGGGCAGCCGTGTGCCCAAAGGGGGGACGTACAGAGGGACACATGAGCGGGTTGATACTCGTCGTCGACGACGATCCTGGCATTCGGGCATCGCTCTCACAGTGCTTTCTCTCGAGTGGATTCGCCGTACAGGTCGCCAGCAATGGCGAGGAGGCCCTCGCCGCCGTACCGCGCCTCCGGCCGAACCTCATGGTGCTGGACGTGATGATGCCGGGCCTCGATGGCTTTTCCGTTGTCCGGGGGCTGCGGCGGGACAACCAGCAACTCCCGATCGTCCTGTTGACGGCTCGCGACGCGGTCGATGACCGCGTCGCCGGCCTCGAGGCCGGAGCC
>CAIPGK010000571.1 GCA_903864575.1 uncultured Chloroflexota bacterium | reverse complement strand
CGCCACGGCATCCTCATCGGTGTACTCCGATTCGGCGACACCGCGGATGGCCCGCGCGAAGTCGACGATGTGATCCATGACCGCTGCGCCGTAGTAGTCGCGGTGGTGATAGACATGCCCCGGTTCGAGCCCGACCTTCGGGGAGAACTGGTTCACCCACTCCACCCGGCCGGTGGGAAGATCGACGTACTCCCGGCTCCAGAACTCGCCATCGGTTTCGTGCAGGATGGGGCAGACGATGTCCGCAATCGCACCGTTTTCCAGGGCCGCGTCGGAGCAGATGCGGACTTCCCCCTCGCCCCACCAGTTGCGGACGGCCCAGCGGGCGACCGTGCCACGCGTCCCGTCGATCTCGGTGTAGCCGGGGCGAGGATAGCGGCCGAGCATCCCCTTGATGTTCGCGGCGATATCGGAGACGAACTTGCCCTCGGGGAACTCGAAGAAGCGCGCGTTGAAGGTTTCCGATTCGTGGTGGCGGTGGGCCGCCTCGTTGTGCGGCAGCGTCGGCATGACGTGCTTCACCGCCTGCACCGAGGTCGGCCGCGACCCCATCAGCACGATCCACCGCGAGTTGTTGTGATAGCCCAGATGGTCATGGAAGCAGGTCATGCGGTAGATGTCCCCGATGACCCCGCTTGCCATCACCTGCATCGCGATGCGATCGAAGGGAAAGCGGAAAAAGTTCTCCGCGACCCGCATCACCACGCCGTTCGACCGCGCCGTGTCCCGCATCTCGATGGCCTGCACGAGCAGATTGGCGATGGTCGTCTCCACGAGATTGTGCACGCCATGGCTCGACAGGTAGCAGGAGATCGCGTGATGACCGTCGATCGGGGTGACCACGAGCGCAGCCTCCATCGGCCGGTCCGCCACGAGATCGCGCAGGGAGTAGTACGCCGGGACGCCCAGCGCGGCGGCGACATTGTCGGCATGTTCCCGCACCGGGTCGCAGACGGCCGTGACCGTCACCCACGGCGCGAGCGCCTTGAACAGCGGAAGGTACACCGTGCGGGAGCGGTTGCCCGCGCCGACAAGTGCGACGCGTACGGGAGAATCGAGCGGCGGAATCATCGGGCGCTCTCCTTGTCGAGAATGACCTCGTATACCTGCGCGTGGCCGGTGCGGTCGCTGGTGAAAACGATGCGCGAGCCGTCCGGTGAGAACGACGGGTGTGGATGGGTGTGCTGGGGCGCATAAACCTCGATCGGGCCATTCGCATAGGGAAACGGCCCGTTCCAATGGGCGCCCATGCTGCTCGCTTCGGGGAAGCAGACGGCCGTTGGCTCCCCCGCTCCATCAGTCGGGTCGAACATCTGCAGGCCGATGTCGGGGAAGTTGGTGTCCGCAACCATCTGTCGCCCGTCGCGGCGAGCGGCCGCGTGCCAGGCATTGAAGGAGGTCACCTGCCGCTCGGCGCCAGTGTCCACGTCGATGGCGCGGATGCCGTTCGGCCAGTCGACAAAGGCCAGCTCGCGCCTGCCGGGGAGCCATGTCTCGTGGGTGACCCATTGCCCCTCAGCGCGCTCATGCAGTCGGCGATTATTCGTGCCGTCACGATGAACCAACCAGACCCGGTCGGTCAGCGGACCGGCATAGAAAAGGAGCGTGTCGTCGTCCGGGCAGAACTGCTGGTGGCCGATGGTGTCGCGCCGCAGGATGATCTCCCATGAGCCGTCGGTGGTGTCGACGATGGCGAGGCAGGCCTCCGTGCCCTCATTGAACTTGACCGCCCACCAGCGATCGTTGCGGCTAAGCGCGCTCGTGCCCATCGCGGCGCCGACCATCCCCTGCTCGCGCATGGCGACATCGCCGAAGACGGCCAGACGTTCCACCTCGAACGTCTCGCAATCGACCCGCCACCCCTCCGCACCCGCGGTGAAGTACACGAAGCGGCCATCATGGGAGGGATGCACGGACCACTCCGCGATGCCCTCCTGATCGGTCAATTGCACCAGATCGCCGGCCGCGCGGTCCTCGGCGAAGATCTGGGGGGCGCCGGTCCGGTGGGAGACGAAGATCAGCCGCCGCATCGCGTCATCGTAGGCAGGAATGAAGAAGAACGGCTGGTGATGGATGGCGGGCGCGGCGGTCACCTGACGGATCGTCGCGCCCGTTCGCGGATCGACCGAGACGTTCGCCTCGGATGGAAGGCGGGTTCCCCGCGCGCTCATGAGGGCACTCCCAACGCGGCCGGAATAGCGACGCGCCCCCTCCCCGCCGTCCTGCAAGGACAGCGCGGAGCGGAGCGCGCCGGATGGGCGGTTCGATCAGCCCTGCTTGCCGAGGTAGATCTTCCAGGGCTCGATCAGGGTCACGTCCGGGCCCTTGAGGTAGTTGACGACGTACTCGCGAGCATTGATCGTCATGACCTCTTCGGCGAACGGCATGCAGGTGTAGTCGTTCATGAAGAGTTCCTGCGCCTGCAACGCCAGTTCGCAGCGCTTCGGGTCGTCCACCGCGAGGGTGAGCGCCTCGTCGATCAACTTGTCGAGGTCGGGGTTGTTGTAGCCGCCGAGCATGTCGCTGGCCGGGTTGGAGCCCTTGCTGGCGACCGGGCCGGTGGAGTAGGCCGCGGCCCACATGTAGGTCGCGGTATCCGGGAAGCGGATGACCACGTCGTCGCGGCTGACGTTCAGCTTGTCGACATCCGGGCCAAACTCGTCCGGCTTGG
>CAIPGK010000570.1 GCA_903864575.1 uncultured Chloroflexota bacterium | reverse complement strand
GCCGCAATGCCGCCATTGCCGCAGGGGCCTTCGATGGCGCCCTCGCCATCGCGCCGGGTCTCGCCTGCGGCGCCGGCCGTGGGAGGCGCGCCGAGGAGCGCCGCCACCGCGGTCAGCGCCATGGCCAGCCAGTGACGCCGCGTGGCGCGGGCGTGAATGGCGCGGGCTGCGGCATCGAATCGGTGCTGGTTCATGGGTCCTTGTCGCCGCATGCCATCGCGTCGGTATCCTGCCGTCCTGCGGAGCGACCGCGTGAGCGAGCCGGCTGAAAGCCTAGCATTCATCGACTCACATGTGGCGTGCGGCGAGCGAGTGGGAGATTCGCCGCGGATTCCGGAGCGCCCTGCTTCTTGCGCCATGATGGAGGGTAGGATTCAATACCGAACGGCCCGGATTCAGGGCCGTTCCACGAGGGAACGCCGCATGGGACCCAGACAACCCGCCTCCGCCGCGACGACAGCCTCGCTCGATGGCATCGGGCGCAGGCTGGGGCTGACCCGGTCATCGCTCGACCGCGATCTGCTGCGCCACTACGAGCGGCTGTGGGCGCCCTTTCGCGAGGAGGCGTTCGATCTGCTGGAGGTGGGATTCGGGCGAACCGAATCGCTGCAGTGCTGGCTGGAGTGGTTTCCCAACGCCCGCGTGGTGGGGCTGGATGTCCGGGTGATACGCATTCCCGGCGGGGGCGATCGTCTTGTGGTGCGGCGGGCCGACCAGGCCGATCCGCAGGCGCTCGTCTCGCTCATCCGGGAGTTCCGGTTCCGCATCGTGATCGACGATGGAAGCCGCGAGTTTGCAGACCAGCAGGCCCTGCTCTCGATGATCTACCCCGCGATCGAGCCGGGAGGGTTCTACTGCGTCGAGTCCGTCTGGGACCCGCGCGAGGATGCGATCGACCCCAAGTCGTCGCACATACCCCCCATGTATGACCTGGTGGAGCAGGGCGGCCGCGCCCTCTCGCTTGGGCAGCGCCGGCAGGAGACTGCCATCATCAACCAGATTGCCCGGCAGACGGCGACGATGACGACGCTCCCACGGGCGGTCGTGCTGGAGCGCACGGGGGGCGGACGATGACCGAGCGCCATCACCGGACGCCGCCGGACGAGCCGGCAGCATCAGCGCCAGACCTCCGTGGCATGGATGCCGCCGAAGCGCAGGGGAGTGAGCAGGAGCCACTGACCGTCTCCGTGCGGGGATGGTCGAGCGGAGAATCGCCGCTGGAGCTGACGGCGACGGAGGACCTGACCGCGCCACGGCTGAAACTCTCGTTCAATGAGCGGATCACCACCGCGTCGACGGTGACGATGACGATTTCCGCCAGCGGGATCGAGACGTTGCGGATCCGGGCGGCGGTGGGAAGGGACCGGATCGAGGAGTTCTGGGTTTCGCTCGACGAGCCGTCCTACGTGCACCACACGATGCCCTATGCCGAAGTGCTGGCGGACCCCGAGTCGGGCGTCTACGGCATCGAGTTCGACATCGTGCCGGAGGCGGGAGAGCGGTTTCGCTGGATCTCGCTGGAAGCCGGGGAAATCCGCAACTGGCGGTTGCATCCGGGCTTCCCGGGGGGCCGCTGGTTCGATCTTCCCGCCACCGTTCCCGCCGGGGCCACGCTCATGGTGGCCGGGTTCACGGTCGCGCCACGACGGGCCGGGCGCACCTCCCAGACCGGGCAGGGCGCCCTGAACTGGAGTCCGCCGCCGCCAGGGGAAGCGTCGTCGCCGCGCGATGCGGTGATCTTCGCCAGCTGGGTGCCGGAGCATGCGCTCGATCTTGGAGGCTACTTCCTCGATGTGCTGAAGCG
This sequence comes from uncultured Chloroflexota bacterium, assembly GCA_903864575.1. GTDB lineage: Bacteria > Chloroflexota > Chloroflexia > Thermomicrobiales > UBA6265 > CADCWF01. The sequence goes on along the minus strand of CAIPGK010000570.1, from coordinate 5,650 downwards.
GCGCCACCCGGGGGCGAAGCACTTCATCGGGATCAATCATGGTTCGTCGCCGGAATGGGAGGCGATGATCCGGGCGAGCGGATTGGACGCGGATCTGTCTCACGTCGGGCCGGGGCTGACGATGCCCTACGACCCTGCCGGTTTCGTGGCGGCGCTCGACGCCTACCGGCGCAGCGAGGAGCGGTTCAGGCTGGCCTGGTTCGGGCACACCAAGGGCGGGCTGCACCTGAACCACCCGGAGTACGGGACGGGACGCTGGGCGATCGAGCGGTGGTTCTGGAGCGCGCACGACGAGGTCTCCCGGGCGTTTGCGCGGGAGGATGTCGGGGTCTGGGCGCCACACTGGCTGATGTTCCAGCCGGAACACCTGGAGCAGACCACCGCCCTGCGCAGGATGTACGACGCGCCGTGCGCTCCCCTCGGCGCGATGGCCGTGTCGGCGCATTTCGTGATGCGGGACGAGTGCCTGCGCGCGTTCGTGAACGGGGTCGATCCACGGCTGTTCACGGCGGGGCCTGCCCCGTTCGGCGGCGACCGTTACTTCGTGGAGTTCGCGCTGCCGAATGTGCCGCTGGTGCAGGGATGGCGCGCGGCAGGGCCCGAGGGCGAGGGCGGGCGTTCCGGTCTGCCTGCCTGCGGCGCGTTGCGGGCGGTGCTGAACGACTGGCGGCAGAACAACGCGATGATGCGCTGCGAGCTCGATCGCTGGGCGGAGGACCCCATCCGCTTCACGCCCCTGCCGGTGCAGCATGGAACCTTCTGGATGCCGCCGGACTAGCGCGGATTCCTGCCACCCACCGGATGTGCGTTCCCGGTTCCGCGAGAAACACGAACCCCGGCCTTGCGGCCGGGGCTGTGCGGGTTGGGGAAGGGTATGGGGAGGGGAAAGGTTCTGGTGCTTCGTTCGAGAGCGCCTGGGGGGGAGGGTCCATTGCGCTCTTGTCCCTGTCTACGCACGGGCAGCGATTCCGGATTCATCGGTTGGGTGAACGGCCACCTGGGCCGTTCACCCGGGACCAGCGTCCCGATGGGAAGGACCGTCGGGGCGGGCGGCAGGGCCGGACGGTTCCGGTCCTCCTCCCGTCCCTTACGTCCCTTACGTCTCTCCCGTCCCTCAACCCACGACGTTCACCCGGCACAGCCCCGGCCCGGTGGCCGGGGCGTGTGATTGCGGTTCCCTCCATGTGCCTGAGGCACCTTTGGGTGCGTTCTTGCGGGTTTTCTCCGGTTCCCAATAATGCGGCTAGGCGGGAAACGGAACTATCTCATGATCGGCGAACCTCGCGATGCCGGGGGATGCCGCGCAATGGAACGGGAGACGACACGCATGAACCGTGAGCAGATTCTGGCGTGGAACCGGCAGATCATCGACGAATTCCACGCAAACGCCGGCAAGGTCGGCGGCCAGTTCGAGGGCTGGCCGATGGTGCTGCTGCACACCACGGGCGCCAAGAGCGGCCAGGACCGGGTGTCGCCGCTGGCGGCGCACGTCGATGGCGACCGGATCTACATCTTCGCCGCCCTGGCGGGCGCGCCGATCAACCCGAACTGGTACCGGAACCTCGTCGCGGACCCGCGGGTGACCGTGGAGTACGGGACCGAGACCTTTCCGGCCCGCGCGGTCGTGCTGGAAGGCGCGGAGCGTGACGCCATCTACGCGATCCAGGCGGCGCGGTACCCCCAGTTCGGCGAGTACGAGCAGAAGACGACCCGGCGCATCCCGGTGGTCGAACTCGTGCGGGAGCAGGGCTGAGGCGGTTCGCGCGCGGCGCACCGTGGCCCCGCGCTCACCCCCGGCAGAGGTAGATCCGCCGCGACGTCTCCCGGAACCCCAGCCGCGCCGCGACCCGCAGCGAGGCATGGTTGTCCGCCGCGACGCTCCAGACGGGCGTGACGCCGCGCCGGTGGAGCATGTCGCAAACGATGGCGGCGCAGCCCGTGGCGTGGCCGCGGCCGCGGGCATCCGGCCGGGTGACGATGCCAACCTCGGCGAACCGCTCCCCGAGGGCACTGGTGAAGGCGGCGGCGGCGAGGCGGCCATCCTCGACGACGCCCGCCGCGATGCCGTATTCCAGCAACCGCGCGGCGCTGCCAAAGCGCCAGCCATGCATGTTGAGGGGTCCGGCCGCGGCATCGAGCAGGGGGAGATCGGCCAGGAGCAGGCGGCGGGCCACGGGGTGCCTGCCTGGTGGCGGGGCATCCTGCACCAGATAGATCTCCGGGCCGAGGATGCAGGACGCGCCGGTTTCCCGGGCGATGAGGTCCGCCAGCGCGGGGGCAAGCGCCTCCGGGGCGTTGACGCACTGCCAACCGGGAACCTCGCGCAGCAGGGCGAGGATGGCCGCGGGGTCCTCCCCGAAGGCGTGCGGTTCTTCCGGCAGCAGCGTTCCCTGCACGATTGCGGCGTCAGGCCGCGTGGGGTCGCCGATCACCCATGCCCTCGCCAGCGCACGCCGCAGGCGATGAACGGACATGACGGTCTCCAGCGACTCCCCGAGCGCGGCGGCGAGGGATGGGAATGCGGCTGGGTCGAGGTCGTATCCGCGACATGATAGGTCGGACATGGGTGTGGGCCCCGGTGGCGGGATCGTCACGCGCTGGACGATCATCTGGTCATGGCTCTGCCCGGGCAGGGAGCGAGGGTATTATCGGGGATGGAGTGGGCATTGCCGTGAGCATCGTGTCGTCGTTGACGATTTGACGGCTCCTGCCTGCCACAGGTCCGGCATCCTGGGGCAATCCGGGCATGATTGGCCGCATCGCCCATTGCCCGGCGGGAACAGACCGGCGAAACTGCCGTTTACGGTCGCCCCATGATGATGACCGCTGCCATCGCTACCCGGAGCATCCCGATGCCTGCCGCCGCCGTCATCGACACCAGCAAATCGCCCCACGCGAAACTCCACCCCGCGCCGATCGACGCGTGGAAGGTGGAGGACGCCTTCTGGACCCCGCGCATGGAGCGGAACCGGGTGGTGACCATCCCCAGCCAGTGGGAGTTGCTGCAACGCACCGGGCGGCTGGACAACTTCCGCGCCGCCGCGGGTGATCCGGAGTTCTCCGTCTCCGGCATCTACTTCAACGATTCCGATGTCTACAAGTGGCTGGAGGCCGCGTGCTGGGCGCTGCTCGCCGGGCCGGATGCGGAGCTCCAGGCGAACATCGAGGAGACCATCGCCCTGATCGCCGGGGCGCAGCGCGCGGACGGCTACGTCAATACCTGGTTCTCCGGCGAGCGGGCGGATCAGCGCTGGACGAACCTCGACCTGCACGAGCTCTACTGCGCCGGTCACCTGATCGAGGCGGCCATCGCGCACCACCGGGTCACCGGCAGGACGGCGCTGCTGGAGGTCGCCCGGAAGTTCGCGGACCATATCTGCGCCGAGTTCGGCAGCAAGCGGCAGGCGGACCGGCCGTGGGCCGATGGGCACCAGGAGATCGAACTCGCGCTCGTGGAGCTCTCCCGCGAGACGGGCGACCAGAGGTACGCGGAGCAGGCGGCGATCTTCATCGAGGCGCGCGGCCACCGCTGCCTCGGCCGCCCCTATGGCCGCTGGGGCAGCGAGTACCACCAGGATCACGTGCCGCTGCGGGAGATGGAGACGCTGGAGGGCCACGCCGTCCGCGCGATGTACTACCTCTCCGGCGGGGCCGATGTGGTGCTGGAGACGGGCGACGCAGAGCTGCAGGCCGCGCTGGAGCGGCTGTGGGAGGACACCCGCATCCGGAAGCTCTACGTGTCCGGCGCGCTCGGGGCGCGGCACGAGGGGGAGGCGTTCGGCGATGCCTACGAGCTGCCGAACGCCCGCGCCTACGCCGAGACCTGCGCGGGCATCGCGTCGATGATGTTCAACCAGCGGATGCTGGCCCTCACCGGGGACGGCAAGTATGCCGACCTGCTGGAGTACACCCTCTACAACGCGGTGCTGCCCGGCATCGGGCTGGATGGGGAGGAGTACTTCTACGTCAACCCGCTGGCCGACCGGGGGGAGCACCGCCGGCAGCCGTGGTACGACGTGGCCTGCTGCCCGCCGAACATCGCGCGGCTGCTGGCGTCGCTGCCGGGGTACGCGGCCTCGACCGCGGGGAATGCGATCTGGCTCCACCTCTACCTGTCGGGCACGGTGACGCTGCCGCTGGAGAATGGCAGGAGCGTCACCCTGCGGATCAACTCCCGCTACCCGTGGGAGGGGGAGATCGACATCTCGGTCGACACGACCGGGTTCTTCGCGCTGAACCTGCGGATCCCGACGTGGGCATTTGGGGCGAAACTCGAGATCGGGGATTTCGCGGCGAACGTGCCGATCCAGGTGGGAGGGTACGCGACGATCGAGCGCGAGTGGCGAGCGGGGGACACGATTCACCTTTCGTTCCCGATGGTGGTGCGCCGGATCGTGACCCATCCCGCCGTGGTGGAGAACGAGGGCCGGATCGCGCTGCGCCGCGGGCCGCTGCTCTACTGCGTGGAGGCGGCCGATCATCCCAACACCGACGTCTGGCAACTGACGCTGGCCGACGACGAGCCGGTTACCCCGTCGTGGCGGCGGGACGTGCTCGGCGGCGTCACGGTGCTGACGGCGGATGCCCTGGTTCCCGCGCCCGATCCCGGCTGGGACCGCTGGCTCTACCGCGGCCTTGCCGAGACGCTGGCGCGACAGACGGTGTACAAGCACCGGATCCTGACCGCGATTCCCTATTTCGCGTGGGCAAACCGGGAACCGGGCGCGATGCAGGTCTGGCTGCGGCGGCACGGCGGCTGACGGAGGCGGGGTCCCTGGCATCGGGACGTCGTCCCACCCCGTCACGTCCTCGCCGCCCCGTCACGTCCTCACCGCCCCGTCATCCCGACGCAGGAGGGATCTCGTCAGGCGCCAGCAGCTACGAGACCCCTCCTGCGTCGGGGTGACGATGGTGCGCCGGGGTGACGATGGTGCGTCGGGATGACGACGGTGCGTCCGGGTTGCGATGGTGCGTCGGGGTGACGATAGTGCGTCGGGGTTGCGATTGCGTCGGGGTTGCGATTGCGCCGGGGTGACGGGGCGGCGTGGGAGTGTGGATCGGCCGTCTACCTCAGGCGAAACGGCGGGCGAACGCGCCGTAGATGACGGCCGCGGCGACGACGTGGGTGAGCATCAGCAGGATGACCTCGCCGGGGCCGGCGCCGGGCTGGGTAAGCAGCCAGAGGTCCGGCAGGAACGAGACGAGCAACCCGATGACCGTGACGGTCCGGAAGGTCCTGACAGGGGCGGGCGAGCGCCGGGCGATGACCCAGAAGACGAGGGTGGCCAGCAGCAGGAAGACCACCGTGAACATGACGACCGCCGATGGCCCATCCAGCGGCGGCAAGGCGCGGTCCCGGTTGAGCCCGAGCAGGTTGACGCCAATGACGACCAGCAGCGCATTGAGGATGGCTGCGATCGCCGTGGCGGCGATGCCGGTGATCCAGATCAGTTTCGCGTCCGTTTGCCTCATGCCGAAACACCTCCTTCACGCCATCGAGCACGTGATGGACGGGGATGGTACACGCTTTCCTTCTGATAGCATTGTACCCCTCCGGGTCGGCTGATCCGGGGTGATCACACCGGCAATTGCCAGGAGCGTGTCATGGGACTGATCCCCGACGAGAAGAAAGACCTGCTCGAGCGCCCGG
>CAIPGK010000569.1 GCA_903864575.1 uncultured Chloroflexota bacterium | reverse complement strand
CCAGCGCAGACCCATCTCCTGCGCGATCCGGTGGGTCGCAGCGTTGTACCGCCAACCGGGGGTCTTGTGCCCGACTGGCTCGACGCCGCCGATTCGGGCAAGCGTCTCGCGGGTTCGCTCCATGTCCTCCCGTTGTCCCGCCTCGCCCAGATGGACGTAGTACCGGTGATCCCAGGAATGGATCGCCAGTTCATGACCGTCCTCGACCGCGCGCTGAACCAGCGCGGGTTCCTCCTCCGCCGCCTTCCCCACCCAGCAGAACGTTCCATGCACGCCGGCATCGCCAAGCAGGTCGAGCAGTCGCAGGGTGCCGGTCGGGTCATACAGCGCCTGAGAGGTCCAGTAGATGTCATCCGCGGCGCGGTAATTCTTCTCGCCGTAGATGCCGTCCACGTCAATGCTCACGCACAGCGCGGCCCGATGCCCGGCGGGCCAGCGGCCAGCGCTCTCTGCTGCTCTCACGTGGTCGCTCCGATCGTCCAAACCCGATGGCGGCGGCAGGCACGTGCCGCCATCGCGCACAATGACCGCAGCATAGGTTCGCCGGTGGAGCGCGTCAACGAACGATTGACTCGCGGCCGCCGGTTCTCGCCCGGAGATCCCACATGCCACGCGCCACGGAAGACCGCTTTCTCGGAGCCATGCTCGGCCTTGCCATCGGCGACGCCCTCGGTATGCCATTTCGCGGCATGTCGCGGGAGGAGATCGCCGCGGCCGTTGGCCCGGTGCGGGCGTTCCATCCGCTCGTCGATCCCATCGACGGCGACGTCGAGGCGGGTGAAGTCACCGAGGAGACGGAATCGGCGCTCGTCATCGCGGAGGCGATGACCACCACGGGCGGGGTGCTGGACCCGGATCTCGCAGGCCCGCGACTTGCCCATCTCGCACGTGGCGAATCCCGCCGCTGGTTCACGCCGGATGCCGTCGCCAACATTCTCCGGGGCGAGGTGGAGTTCGACTACCAGTTGCCCCTTCACGAGGACGCACCGCTGCCGCCCGAAATTCTGGTGCGCGGCGTGCCGATCGGCCTCATCCACTCGCTCGGCGCGCTCGACCGGGAGGACCTCCTCGCCGACGCCGAAGCGGCGGTACGGCTGTCCCACGCCAGCACCGCCGCGATCTCCGGGGTCGCGATGACCGCCGCAATGACTCGCGCAGCCGCGACCGACGAGACGCCGCCGAACGAATGGGCCGCGGCCGCAGCCACCGTGTTGGGCGGGGATATGGCGGAGCGCGTTGCGGCCACGGTCGGACGATACGAGACGGTGGAACTTCACCACGCGCTCGACGCCGCGCTCGCATCCGACCCGGAGACTGGCCCACTTGCCGCCGCCGTGCTGGGCGCGATCCGGGCGGAGCGATTCGAGGACGCGGTCTTCGCAGCCGTCGAGGCGGGCGGCGCAACCGATACCCTCGGAGCGCTCACCGGCGCGCTCGCTGGCGCGAGATTCGGGTCGAGCGGCATCCCGCAGCCGCTCATCGACGCGCTCGGCTGCAGGATCTACGTCAGCCTCGCCGCGCCCTGGCTGCTCAAGGCCGCCCGCCGCCGCGCCGGCACGGTCATCGACCTGCTGCCGCGCTTCGATGTCCCGCGCCCGGACATGCCCCCCCGGGTCTGATCACCCGCCGGGCACCCAGGCCGAATGGTCGCGGCCGGATCGACGCGACCCGGACATTCAGTCGTAGGGGGCCGTGGAAGGCGGCAATCTGTCAGGAATATCGCCGACATCGGCGACGGCCTGGAGCTCGCGACGAATCCGGTCCAGATCGGCCAGCACCGAACCGAGCTGCACCCACTCCGTGGACCGGACCGGCATCGAGACTGCCTCGGCGTCCTTTTCGACGGCCCGGCGAAAGGTGGCTGCCTCGCGGAGCGCGCTGGTGAACGCGGCATCGGGCGGCGCCGGCCAGGCATCCATCACCCGTGGAAAGCCCTGGATCGCGGAGGCAATCTCCCCGATCAACGACGCAAGTTCACCATCGAAGGCATGTGGTTCCAGCCATTCAGGGGTGACAGGCGCGGCGTTGGCAACCGATTCCTCGATGGTGCGAATGACGCCCCGGCTCTGCATCCCGACCCGCTCGAGCGCGCGCACTTGCAGCCCAAGTCGGGCGACCGCGGGGCGCTCGTCCCGCGCCCAAACGTTGTACTGGTGCGCGTTTTCCGTCCGCAACAGGGCAGCTTGCGCGGCCCGCAGCAGTTTGTCGCTCGCGCGAGCCTCCTCCAGCGCGGCCAATGCGTCCACCCGCGTGATCCCGGCGCGGATGGCCGCTTCCGTCCGGTCGAGCACATCGGCGAGGGCATCCGCGTGCCGACGCGCCGCCAGCTGTGCATCGGCGAGGAAAGACGGCGGCGCAAGCAGGAAGTTCACCGCAACTCCAACCACGACGCCGATGATGGTCTCGGCAATCCGGTGCCAGGCGAACCCGACGGAGGACTGCCCGCCAACCGCCACGACCAGCAGCGAACTCACCGCAACCTGCGATATGGCGGCGGGCGCCAGCCGGAACAGCGATCCCACCATCAGCGACAGCAGCACGACCAGGCCAATGCTCCATGCGTTGACACCAATCACCTGCAGCAGCACGAGCGCGACCAACACGCCAACGATGATTCCGAGGAGCCGTTGGGTTGCCGCCTTCACCGAGTCGGCGATCGTCACCTGCATGACCAGCAGCGCGCCCAGCGGGGCCAGGTATGGCGAGGAGACGCCGGGAATCAGCGAGCCGATCTGCCACGCCAACGCGGTGGCGAAGGCAGTCTTGAGGACCCGCTCGCCCGCGCCCACACGGCGCATCCACTCGACTGGCGTGCCGCGCTGGTCGGGCATCAGCGAATCACGATACGAGTTGCCCGAGCCAGCCGAGCCGGGCCTCGCTGACGAACCCGAAGTTGTAGAACGAGAACTTCCGCACCCCGAAAGAGCGCGCCACGTTCACCTTCTCGACGAGATTTGCGGCGCTGGTGGTCCCCTGCGCAAGGATGCTCATCCCGGCGACCATGCGCTCGGGATCTCCGATCAGGCCAAGCCCGAACGCAATCTCGGCAGCCACGGCCTGCGGGTCCTGAAAGTACGCGAGCGCGATGATTTCGTCCGCCGCCCCTGCGAGGGCCTTCAGGTCCATGCCCTCCAGCCATGCGTGCTCGGAGCCGCGCTGGAAAGTCGACGCCGTGAGCGCGAGGGTGGCGCTCGTTCCGGCCAGCGACCGCTCCCGAACCTCCGCGACCAGCGAGGTGACCGTGTCCAGCCGCATGCGGACGAAGGCGTACAACTCGGGCCAGTCGAGCATCAGCGTCGCCGGCCCGTTGTCGCCGGGCTGCTTCGCCGGGAGCATCGTCTCATCGCGGAAGCGCTGCTCCAGGAAGGCGGCGACCCGCTGCCGCAGCTCGGCTCCGTCGATTCCCGCCCCAGCCGCGCGCCGGAGGCAGTGATCGCAGAAACAGAGCCCCATCAGGAACTCCTCGGTGAGGCCCCAGGTGATCCCGATCAGCTCGTGGTGGTGGCCGTGATACAGCCCGTGGTATCCGGTCGACTCGAGGTCGATCGCATCCACCGCATGGTTGAGCGCGACGTCCCGCACCAGCGAGACGAGATACTCGCGCACGTCGGGATTGGCGGGGCACAGCGCCCACGGGTAGAGATCGCCGAAGACATTTCGCTCGGCGGCATCCGGGCGGGCGTCGCCGATTTTCGAGTTGTGCAGGCCGACCGTCCACGCCCGGAGGGTCATCCCCTCGCGGTGGGCGGCATCGGTGGTGCGGTCGAGCACATCGAGCAGGTGCTCCCGCTGGGTGACAACCGGCCGCAGCGTGGTCCCGGCGTAGAGGGATTCATCGGGCCGGAAGTAGATCGCCGAGCCGCCGCTGAGAAAGACCTTCTCCGTCGACCGGCGCGGCAGCAGGAACTTCGCGGAGTGATACGAGGGGGTCAGGCTGAAGGCATTCAGCCCCCACTCGCCAGAGGCCCGCTTCGCCGTCTCCTCGATGCCGCTGTCGAGGATGTCCCAGGGGTAGATCCAGAGCGCCCGTCGCTCTTCTGCCGCGTCCGTCCTTGCCATCGCTGCCTCCCGCACATGTCACGTTCGCCGTTTATTATCCAGCAACAGGGCGGGTACATCAGGACGGGTTGGGATCGAGCAGTTGGGTTGCTGCACCATCACAGTACCCGCGGTACACCGCGATTCGTGTACCGAATTGTATGGTTACATCTGCGTACCGAGAATCAGAAGGTTCAGGGAAATACTCGCTACTGCTGTTTCCAGAGATGGAAAACGTTTTTACGGTGTAGGACTCGCCATTGCCAAGTGCGACTCCTAACACCAACGCAGTCTGACCTGATCCCGGAACGGCGAAAAGATCAGCGGTGAATTCCGATTGGCCCACATTTTTGATTTCAGTCGTCTCAGGAATAGCTGCGCAATCCAGGGTAAGTTGGACTTCGATTCCCAAGTCACTCGGCAGCGGGGTGGGCGTAAGCGTCGGCGAGGCAGTCGGAATCGGCGTTTCCGTGGGAATCGGCGTCTTGGTCGGCTGTGGAGTCTTGGTCGCCTTGTTCCGCCGGTTGCGTCGGTTGTTCCGCTTGTCACGGCCCGCGCGGCGCGTCGGACGAACCGTGCCGGTCGCCATCGGGGTCAGCATCCCCGGGAAGGCGAACCAGGCGCCCTTCACCGTGGTCCCGGTCACACACTGTCCGACGTTGGGGTTGTTGTACCCGACGTAGCAGATGAGCCCCTCGCAGCATCGGATGAAGAGCGTGCAGCTTCCCCCCTGCGTGATGCAGTACGGCTGGGCGAACATCAGGCGGTAGGCGGTGAACAGCGCGCCCATGCCCGCCAGCACGCCAAACACGCCCCGGCGCGGAACCCGGACCTCATTGAAGGCCTTGACGACCCGGTCGAATCGCTCGCCGTCCATGTCCCGGCCTCCAACGCCCCGGTGGGCGTCACTTCCCGGCGTTCAGCCCGAGCGACGTGCCGATCCTGGTGGAGATCAGGTCGCCGCAATGCAGATTCACGCCGGGATGCTGGATCGACTGTTGCACGCAAGCCGCGAAGGCCCCGCCAGATTCGATCCCGGCGGTCTGTTCCGCGGCAACGCCCTGCTCTCGCTCGGGCTTGTGGTGCTTGCGATGCTTCCTCCCATGCTTGTCGCTCGCGAGGTCCTGCGACGACTTGCCATCCCCGCTGTCCTTCCCGCCCCGAGCCGCGCCCGCGTTGGCATCGGCTTTGGCGCCGGCGCTCTTGTTGTTCTTCTTCTTGTTGTTGTTATTGCCGTTCTTCCCGTTGTCGTTGCCGTTCCGGTTCCCGTTCTTCGAGT
>CAIPGK010000568.1 GCA_903864575.1 uncultured Chloroflexota bacterium | reverse complement strand
GTCGCGGGTTGCCCGTTCCCGGCGCCATGCCGTGAGCTGGTCGAAGAGCGCCTGGGCTTCAGGATCGAGTTGGACTTCCTCGCCGGTGGCCGTACCTCCGGATGAGGCGCGTGCGGCCCTGCGCTCAGCGCCGGTTGGGTCGGCAAACTGGGCGAGGTCATCCGGGCCGAGATCAGCTGCGCCGGGAGCGGCATGGATAACCTTGTAGTCGTCCTCCGGGTCGATGTAGAGCAGATTCGCTTCCAGCAGGCGGGTGATCAATGCGTCGATCCGCGCCTTGCGAAGGTCCGCAAGCGCGCCGTACCAGTCGGACTGGCCGGGGCGGACGCGGCTTTCGGGGGAGCCGAGCAGGAACAGGATCAGGCGCGCGCGTCCGAGCGGATAGTGGAGCGAAGCCGCTCCGCGCAGGACCGCCGCGGCGTCGGTTGCGGTCGCGGCGGCGCGTTGCCGCTGGGCGGGAACCCCGGCCGCGCGCTCCTCTCCTTCCATGTGTTCGCAGACGTCGCAGGCGGAGCCGCAGGGCTCGAGACGCTCTCCGAGGTGGCGAGCGAGGAGGACGTGGCGGCAGGCGTGGCCAGCCTGATAGTCGATGACGCGGGCGATCCGCTGCTGGGAGCGGCGAGTGGCTGCGAAGAGCACCGCGTCGAGGCGGTTACGCGCCGAATCTCGCCCGGTCGAGGTGGTGGCCAGCAGTTCGACGCAGGCCATGCGGGGGCCTTCGTTGCCGCGCCATCCCGGAGCGTCGGCAATGGCCGCGCCGAGATCGACCGGGGTGCAATCGAGCGCCGCGCACGCGTCGGCGGTCCGGATGATTGCGCTGCCACGCGCCGGATCGAGACCCCACCAGGCAACGAGGCGGTCCCAGATCGGAGAGGGTGCGCCGCCGTTGCCGCGGGTGGGGTAAAGGTTCCATGAGACCGGTGCATCGGGATGACGATGAGTGAGGCCGCCTTCCTCCAGCAGGTTCAGGGCGATGCGAGGGTCGGGAACATCGTCCGGGTCCTCGCCATCACGGAGGGTCACGAGCGAGCTCGGGTCGAGGATCGCCCACGATCCGGATGCCTGCTGCTGCAGGGCGCGGTAGACGCGGCGGAGGTCGTCCAGATCGAGCGCGTCACGCTTCGCGATCCGGTTCAGCGCGGTTCGGTCAGTGGGGAGCGAGAGCATGATGCAGCGGGAAGGATTGCCGTCGCGTCCGGCACGTCCCGATTCCTGCGCGTAGGCTTCGAGCGATCCTGGTGGGCTGGCATGGATGATGAAGCGCACGTCGGGCTTGTCCACGCCCATGCCGAAGGCGACGGTGGCGACCACGACCCGTGCCCTGTTCTCCATGAACTGATCCTGGTGACGGCTGCGGGTGTCGCTGTCGAATCCGGCGTGATAGGGAACCGCGTTGACCCCATTCCGGCGCAGGAGATCGGCAAAGTTCTCCGCATCCTTTCGGGAGGAGACGTAGACGATGCCCGGACCCGGAATCTCGCGGCAGAGGTCGAGCATGCGCTGCACGCGGGCATCCCGCGTCGGGAGATGCTTGACTTCGTACCGCAGGTTGGGGCGGAACACGCCAGTCCGCAACACATCCAGATCGCGACCGAACCGGGCGGCGATGGACTGCTCGATCTCGCGGGTGGCGGTCGCGGTGATCGCCAGTACGGGCGGGTCGCCGAGCGCGGGGAGGACCGCCGGGATGGCGAGGTAATCCGGCCGGAAATCGTGGCCCCAGAGGCTGATGCAGTGAGCTTCGTCGACGACAACCCGAGCCACGTCGGCGTCCCGCAGGGCGCGGACGAAGGCGTGCTGGCGCAACCGCTCAGGAGCGACATAGACGAGGCGGTACTGGCGAGCGCGGATGCCGTCGAGGATGGCGCGTTGTTCGTCCGGGGAGAGGGTGCTGTTGAGGAGCGCGGTCTGTTGGCGCACTTCGTCCGGAAGTCCGTCGACTTGGTCCTTCATCAGGGCGATCAGCGGCGAGATGACGAGGGTGATCCCCTCCAGCAGCATCGAGGGCAACTGGAACGTGAGGGATTTTCCGGCGCCAGTCGGCATGATGGCGAGCGTGTCGGTGCCGGCGAGCATCCGGTTGATGACGGCGGCCTGGCCGCGGCGCAGACCGTCGAAGCCCCAGTACCGGCTGAGAGCTTCCTGCACGCGGGGATCGCTGGGAACCTCGTCGGCGGCTGGAGCGATGACCTCGGTCTCCTGGTCAGCAAGCTGGGCCGGTTCGTTGTCTGGTTCGTGCGTTCGCGCAACGAGCGCGGGAGCAACACTGGCGTCGGGTGCATCTGCGGCCGCGATGGCCTGCGAGGGAGGAGGCGCCGGCAGATCCGGGACGGTCGCTGCGCCGGACTCCCGACCAAGCCTCGCGTCGACTTCCGCTGCAAGAGCGGCAGCGCGCGCAACGTGCGCAGAAGACGCGCGGTGGCTGAGTGAACGGGAGAGCGTCGAAAGCCCGGCGATGTCGGCGATGGACGCCGCAGCGAAGAGGGTGGTTTCGGGTAGGCGATCGAGGTCTGCGAGCACCGCGTTCAGGCGTTCCCGGACGGCCAGGATGTCACCAGTGAGCAGGGCAATGCGGCAGGATTCGATCATCGCACTCTGGTTTTCCGGGCTCGCTTCGAGCAGGGCAAGGCAGCGGGTTTCCGCCTCCTGCAAATCGCCGGAGAGCAAGGAGACGCGAACGGCGAGGAGTTGGACGGTTGCCAGATCCCCGCTGCTGGAAAGCAGGCGATCTGAAATGACGCGGGCCTCGTCGACTCGTCCCAACTCGATAAGATCGCGGGCAAAAGAAGCCTCGGCCGAAGCAGGCGAACCGGCAGCGAGCCGCTGCGCCCACCAGGAGCGCACTCCCGCCTCATCCCCGCGGGCGAGGGCGAGGGCGGCGCGGTTCTGGAGCAGCTGCACGCCGCCGCCGCCGCGCGCCTCGATGGCGTCCATCGCGCGATCAGCTTCGTCCAGCAGGCCGCACGAAAGCCACCAGGTGAGCAGTTTCCGTTGGAGTGAACGGGGGAGCGCTGCGAACTCCTCATCGTTCGCGCGCGGGAGCGGGAGGAAGGCGGAAACGCTGGCCGGAATGTCATCGGCCGGGTCCGTGGTTGGGTCGTTGGTCAAGGGGCGCTCCGATGGATGGTGAGCGGGGGAAATCGTCTCCGGGTAGTATAGATGTTCTGATCTGGACGGCAGCCGGAAAGCGGCGCCCGACGTGGAGCCGCCATGCGCTTCGACCGCGTGATTTCGACCATCGATTCACATGCCGCCGGGGAACCGCTGCGGATCATCACCGCGGGCATCCCGCCGCTTCCCGGGGTGACCATGACCGACCGCCGCCGTTGGATGCGGGACAACCTCGACCACGTGCGCCGCGCCCTGCTCTTCGAACCGCGCGGCCATCCGGACATGTATGGCGCAGTGCTCACCCCGGCGGTGACCCACGGAGCGGATTACGGAGTCATCTTTCTGACCAACGGCGGCTACTCCACGATGTGCGGGCACGGCATCATCGCCCTGACCACGGCGCTCATCGAGACCGGGATGCACCTGGTCAACGGTGATCGGTCGGACATCATCTATGACGCCCCGGCTGGATTGATCCGAGCGACCGCGATCATCGATGATGACCGGGTGCGCTCGGTCGCCTTCCGGAACGTTCCGGCCTATCTGATGCATCCCGGGGTGGAGATCGAGACCTCCGTCGGGCGGTTGACCGTGCCGGTGGCGTGGGGGGGCGCGTCCTACGCGCTTGTGGACGCCGGGATGCTCGGGGTCGAGGTCGTCCCGGAACAGGCGCGGCGGCTCACCGATCTTGGCATGGAGATCAAACGGGCCGTAGAAGCGACCGGCGCGCTGGCCCACCCGGAGCAGGAGCTTCATGGGCTGTACGGCACGATCATTTCCGACGCACCGCGGACGCTACATGGGAATGGCCGGAACGTGACCATCTACGCCGAGGGCGCGGTGGACCGCTCGCCTTGCGGCACAGGAACCTCGGCAAAACTGGCGTGGATGCATGTGACCGGGCAGATCGCGGCCGGGCAACCCTATGTGCACGAAAGCATCCTCGGCACGACGTTTACCGGCACGGTCCTCGGAGAGACGTCGGTCGATGGCGGACCGGCGGTAGAGACGGAGATCGCGGGCCGGGGATTCATCACTGGATTGCACCAATTCCTGTTCGATCCGGATGACCCGACGGCTGGCGGCTTCCTCGTGCGCTGAGCGCTCTGTCCGCAACCATTGACAGGACCAGCTTTGCCGCTAGCATGACGGCGACGGTGATGTACCGGGGCGCGGTTCCTGCGACGACGCGGCAATGGCGCGGCGTTCACCACGAATGTGAAGTCTGGAGCGTCGAAGATGACGGCCTGCGAGATTCGATACCGGCTTGAAGGCCCCGGACCAAGCGCACTGCTGGTCGATTGCGGACACGGTCTGCAACTCGTCACCTCCGGGGTGATGGAAGGCACGATGCCCCACGCCCGTCTCCTCGCCATTCTCGCGGAGCGCGGGTGTGACTGGATTCCGGCGACCGGGCAGGTGATCGTCGATGAGCGCAATGCGCCACTGACCTCCGGTGGCGCGGAGGGTTGAACGGCGCGCAACCTGTTCGGGGGTAGCACGGCGCTCCCGCCTCTGCTGCGGGAGAGGCGCGTGCCAGATGGCGAACCGCCGATTCTACGGGTTCCGACGATCGGGCCCACAGTGGAGACATCCCGCGATGCCGCCCCGGTTCGGAGCCGTCCATGCTTACCCGCCGTGCGTTGGTCACGATTCCCGCCGCATATGTCGGGGCAACCCGTGAGGGCCCAGCGCTTGCCCGGCAAGCCACTCCTGAGCCGGTCTGGCCGGACAATGACGGCGAATGGCAGGTTGCCGATCCGTCCGCGCTCGGACTGGATGCCTCCACCCTCGATCAGGTGACGCAGCGCGCGCCGATCGAGGTTCCCGCCATCTCGGCGCTGCTTGCGGTGCGCGGCGGCCGGATCGGGTACGAGCAGTACTTCGGCGGCCACCGCGCAAGCATGCCGATCAATGTCCGATCCGTGACCAAGAGTCTGACCGGCTTTCTCGCCGGGATCGCAGTGGAGGACGGGCTTCTCCGCGACCTCGACCAGACGATTGGCGAAACCATCCCAGGTCGCATTCCCGCCGCTGCCGATCCGGCGATTGCCGGCGTCACCATCCGCAATCTGATGATGATGGCCAGCGGCATCGACTGGCCGCACCCGGGTGACTGGCAGGCATTGATGGCCGCCGACGACTGGGTCGAGACCTACCTTTCCCGTCCCGTCAGCGGCATTCCCGGGCAGTCTTACGTCTACAGCACCGCCGGGTCGCACGTCCTCGGGGTTATGGTGGCCGAGGCTGCCGGCCTGCCGCTCGAGGAATTCGCGAAGGAGCGGGTTTTCGATCCGCTCGGCATCCGGCCCGGTTCGTGGGAGCGCTCTCCGCAGGGCGAAGTGAACGGCGGATCCGGGCTCTTCCTCATGGCGCGTGACATGGCGCGATTCGGTCTGCTGGCCTTGCGGGAAGGGAGATGGAACGGGGAGCAACTCGTTCGCGAGACGTTCGTCCGCGACGCCACGACCTGGAAGCTGCAAGGGGATTCCACCGCCGGCTGGGAAGGGTACGGGTACCAGTGGTGGATCACGGCCACCTGGGCCGGGTTGCCCGCGTACTACGGGCTTGGCTATGGGGGGCAGCACGTATTCGTGGTCCCGGCGCTCGACATGGTGGTGATCGCGGGCATCGAACGACGCGTCGCGCCGGAGGAGTTGAGAACCCCGCGCGGCCTGATCGAAACGATCTGCGCGTCTGCGGCCGGGCCAATTGGGTGAGGTCGCCTACAATCAGGCCCGAGAGGGCAGTTTGCCGCAGGAGGGACTCCGATGACCGACGACGACATGCCCCACGCGAGTGAAGCGACACTGGCCCGTGCCCGGGTGCTGACGGAATCGATGGATTACATCGAGACCCTGCCGGCGCTCGACCGGCGGGTGGCGGAGCTCGCCGCGCAAGGTGAGCCGAACTGGGAAATCGCCGCCGAGGTCGGGATCAGCGACGGCGCGGTGGCGAGCATGGTGAGCCGAATTCTCGCGGTGATCGCCAACCGCGGAGGAGGACGGGTCGAGGTCGGCGGTCTGGGGGCGGACACGGATCCCGGCATCAGCGGCGGATATGACGAGGCCCCGTGGGAGGCCTTCGATGGCCCAGAGGGCGCCAACCGGGATGGGCAAGCCCGATGACGATCGCAGAGTTGCTCTTCGGTATGGATGCGGCCGCTGTCACCTTCGATGAAGCGCTTTACGGGGTGAGCGACGATCTGATGGAATCAGCGCCCGACGGCGGCTGGACCATCAAGGACATCGTTGGCCACATTGCTGCGTGGAACGAGTACATGATCGACGTGCTTGATGGTAGCGGCGGCATTGACGCATTCGGCGTGCCGGAGAGCGTCATGGGCGGCGGCGGCGAGGACCCGCTGAACGAGGCGCTGGTCGTTCGCTGGGCTGGAATGTCGATCGATGAGGTCTGGCGGCGATTTTCACTCTCCCGCTCGCTAATTCGCGAGCGGATCGCCAGCCTTGATCCGGACCTTCTGGCGCAGCCGTTCGACCGGTTCGCTCCGGATAGCCCCGTGGCGGACGAATCACCGCTGGGTGGGTGGCTGGAGGGAGCGGTTGTCGCTCATGCGGCCGATCACCTGCCGCGGATCAGGATGCTCGTCGATCGACTCTCCGCCGATGCCTCGGTTGCTCGGGAGATTGCTCGCCTGGACCGGGTTCATGCCGAGTTGGCCGCTCTTGTCGAAAACCGGCTGGGCCACGATGCGGGCATTGTGGACGAGGATGGCTGGACGGTCGCCGACAACCTGATGCACCTTGCCGCATGGGATCGGGAGTTGCTGGCCCTTCTTCGCGGGGAACACGTCAACGTCGCAGTCGGCGTGCCGGAGGACGTTTGGCGAAGGGGCGATGAAACAGAGATCAACGCGGCAATCATGCAGGCAAACCGCGGCTGCGGCGCGGCGGAAGCCTGGCGGAATCTGGAACAGACCGTTGCCGACCTGCGCGTCGCGCTCGGTGGCATGCGGGATGAAGATCTTCACCGGCCTCGCGCTGACTTCGATCCCGGTTGTGACTGGATGGGCGACCTGCCGCTCCTGCGGTGGGTCTGGTCGTGCTGCGAACTTCACCCACGCGGGCACATGAACGGCATCAGGAGACTGCTCGATCGCTGACCGGCACGGGGCGATGGATTGAAGGCAGCAGTCAGGACGACCCACCCGATGGAGTTTCAGCGAGTCGCCCGCGATTCGCCGCAACCCGGGAAAGAATGGCGCCGGCGATGAAGGACCCGAGCAGTCCGAGATGCTCGTCCAGCAGGGTGTCCTCGTAGGCTGTGGCGAGCTCGGTGCCGAACCGGATGAAGGTGTACCACTCGACCCCCTCCCAGAGGATCGCGGTGATCGCCCCGAACCCGGTGGTGTAGGCGAGGATGGCGCC
>CAIPGK010000567.1 GCA_903864575.1 uncultured Chloroflexota bacterium | reverse complement strand
GGGAGATTCGCTGAGGCGGCCCCCCGGACGTTCCGTGAAACCTGCAGTTCGTGTGATGAAGCCCGGCCATGGCGCCGGGCTTCATGCGTGCCGTTCGCGCTGCCATCGCCGCGGTGCAGGAGAGATCAGCGGTGGAAGCGTCGGGGCAACTCCACGCGCACCCCGTCCCGGCCGCACGTCATGAATCATCCGGACTAGTGAATCCGCTTCTCCTGCCCGGACCATTCACGGTCCCGGAGGACGAACTTCTGAACCTTGCCCGTGGCCGTTTTCGGCAAATCGCAGAACACGACGGCCTTCGGGGCCTTGAAGTGGGCGAGGACCTTCCGGCAGTGGGCGATCAGGTCCTCCTCTTCGAGAGCGTGACCGGATTTGAGCGTCACGAACGCCTTGGGAACCTCGCCCCAGTAGTCGTCGGGAATGGCGATGACGGCGGCTTCGAGCACGGAAGGGTGGCCGCAAATGGCCTGCTCGATCTCAATGGTGGAGATGTTCTCGCCGCCGGAGATGATGATGTCCTTCTTGCGGTCCCGCAGTTCGAGATAGCCGTCCGGGTGCATCACCGCCAGATCCCCGGAATGGAACCAGCCGCCCCGGAAGGCCCGCTCGGTCGCCTCCTGGTCGGCGAAGTATCCCAGCATGGTGTTGTTGCCGCGCATGATGACCTCCCCGAGCGTCACCCCGTCCCGCGGCACATCGTTCATGTCCTCGTCCACCACGCGGGCATCGTCGGCCACGAGGTATCCCACCCCCTGCCGGATCTTGAGGCGGGCGCGCTCTTCCTCGGGGAGGGCGTTCCATTCGGGCTGCCAGGCGCACACGGTGTAAGGTCCGTACACCTCGGTCAGCCCGTAGACGTGAACGACGGTTGCGCCGAGGGCTTCCACCTGGCGGATGATCGTCGGCGAAGGCGGCGCAGCGGCGGTGGCGACGGTCCACGGGCGCCCCAGCGGTTCGGAGGGCGCCGCTCCCGAGTTGACGAGGGCGATCAGCACCGTCGGCGCGGCGCACAGGTGGGTGACGCCCACATCGACGATCAGGCCCCACGCCACCGTGGGGTCGAACTTCCGCATGCAGACATGGGTCGCGCCGACGCCGGTGATCGCCCACGGGCAGCACCAGCCGTTGCAGTGGAACATCGGCAGCGTCCAGAGGTAAACGCTCTCGGGCGTGATCGTCAGTTCGATCAACTCGCCGAGGCTGTTCAGGTAGGCGCCGCGATGGGTGTACATCACGCCCTTCGGCTTGCCGGTTGTGCCGGAAGTGTAGTCGATCGCGATAACCTCGTTCTCGTCCGCGATCGGCCACGCGATGGGGTCCGGGCTGCTGCTGGCGAGAAACGCCTCATACTCGGGTCCCGGCAGGCGAAGGCCGCCGGGGACATCCTCCACGGTGATGACGGTCCGCAGATCGGGGAGATCGGCTAGCAGCGGTTCGACGGCCGGGGCAAGTTCGGAATCGACGACGAGCGCCTTCGCGCCGGAGTGGGCGAGGATGTAGCCGATTTCGGGCGAGGAAAGCCGGGTGTTGATGGCGACGATGATCGCGCCTGCCAGTGGTACGCCGAAGTGCCCCTCCAGCATCTGCGGGATGTTGGGCACGAGGTAGGCGACCCGGTCGCCCTTGCCGATTCCGATCCCCGACAGCGCGGACGCCAGCCGGTTCACCCGCTCCGCCATCTCCGGGTAGGTGTAGACCCGCTCCCCGTAAACGATGGCGGGCTTGTGGCGGTATACCTCGGCGCTGCGCTGGAGAAAGCGCAGGGGCGTGAGGTACGACAGGTGAACCTCGGGGGGATACATGGGCATCGCGGCAACCTTCGCTCTGACGGGAAGTGCACTCCTCGATCCGGAACTCCATGATACCGTCACGGGTATCATTCATTCGAGATCGTTCGGATGCGGCATTCCGGTCACCGGCAAGGATCGCAGATGCGCGGCAAGGTCGTCTCTCTCCCGGAGGCCATCGCCATGATTCCCGATGGCGCGGTCGTCGCGCTCGGGGGCAACACGGTGCATCGCTCGCCGTCCGCCGCGGTGCACGAGATCGTGCGGCAGGGGCGGCGTGGGTTGGACGTGGTCAAGACGGCCGGCGCCTATGACGTGGACCTGCTCTGCGCGGCAGGATGCGCGGCGGCGGTCTCCGCCGGTTTCATCGGATTCGAAACCCCCTTCGGCATGGCTCTGGCCTACCGGCGAGCCGTGGAGACCGGAGCGGTCGAGGCGCGGGAGCATGTCTGTGCCTCGGTCATCGCGGGATTGCGGGCGGCGGCGCAGGGTGTCCCCTTCATGCCGATCGCCGGGATGACCGGCTCCGATCTGCCCGCGGCGCGCGGCTTTCGCATGGTGGCCGATCCCTACACCGGCGCGGAGACGGTCGCGATGGCGGCGATTGCACCGGATGTGGCGATCATCCACGTGCAGGAAGCCGATGTCGACGGCAACGCGGCCATCACCGGGACGCTCTTCGAGGATGTGCTGATGGCGCAGGCGGCGAAGCGGGTGATCGTCACCACCGAACGGGTGGTCGATCGGTTGCCGATGGACCGCGTGACCATACCCGGGTTTCTCGTCTCCGCGGTGGCCGAGGCCCCCGGCGGCGCAGCCCCGTGCGGGTGCGCCGGGGAGTATGGCTACGATCGCGAGTGGCTCCTCGCATGGGGCGCCGCGGCGAAAACAGCCGAGGGCGCGGCGGCCTTCGTCGTGGACCGGGTGGCCACGGTGGCGGCCCGATGAGCGAGCGCGAGGCCGGCGTGCCCGAGCAGATGGCGGTCGCCATCGCCCGGTTGCTGCGTGACGGGGAGACCGTCTTTCACGGTGTGGCGTCCCCGTTGCCCATGGTCGCGACGCTGCTCGCGAAGCGAACGTGCGCGCCCGGTCTGGTCTATCTCAGCATCGCCGGCGGCGTGGACGCCGAACCTGGATACCTCCCGGAGACGACCACGGACCCGGTCCTGCTCGAGAACGCGCGGGCACGGGTCACCCTGTCGGAGATTTTCGACCTCTCCGCCCGCGGCGGCCTCGACGTCGCCTTCCTGAGCGGCGTGCAGATCGACGGGCAGGGCCGGGTGAACATGAGCGCGATCGGCGCCTTTGACCGGCCGAAGGTGCGGTTGCCGGGCGGAGCGGGAAGCGCCCTCTTGATGCCGACCGCGAAACGGGTGATCCTCTGGCGTGCGAAACACGATCCGCGCATCTTCGTGGAGCGGCTCGATTTCGTGACCGCGGCGGGAAATGTCGATCGGGTCGTCACCCCCCTGTGCGTGTTCCGGTCGATCGACGGCAGGCTGGAGGTCGAGTCGATCCACCCCGGAGTGACGCCGGAGCAGGTGCGGACGGCAACCGGATTCCCGGTCGCGGTGGGGCCGGAGACGCCGGTCACGCCACCGCCGACGGCCGCCGAAGCCGCGGTCCTGCGGGAGATCGATCCGGCGAGGATCGTCGCCAGCGAGTTCTGAACTGCGCGTTGCGTTGACACGGACCGGCCGCTTGGGCCGGTTCCCATGGGAGCGAGGGACGGGAATGCTGCTCGAAGGATTGCGCCGGCAGGTCGTCGAAGTGGGGCTGGAGGCGCTGGAACGGGGCGTGGTGCATGGCACTGCCGGAAACATGTCGATCCGCGATGCCGAGAGCGGCCTGATCGCCATCTCGCCGAGCGGAATGCCCTACCCGGTCGTGACCCCGGCGGATGTGGTCATCGTCGACGAATGGGGCAAGATCGTCGACGGCAAGCGGAAGCCGAGCAGCGAGACCCCGCTGCATACGATGGTTATGCGCCACCGGCCCGACGTATCGGCCATCGTCCACACCCACTCCCACTATTCAACGGTGGTGAGCTGCATACGGCCGTACCTGCCCAACATCCTCACCGAGGTCTGCCTGGCGGTCGGGCATGTTCCCGTTACCCGCTATGGCCTGACCGGGACGGATGACTTCGCGGAGAGCGTGGTCGAGGTGACCGGGCCGGAAACCAAGTCGGTCATCATCAAGAACCACGGGCTGATCTCCTTCGGCAACTCCTTCGATGAGGCGCTGCTGTGGACGGAGATCACCGAGGAAGCGGCGAAGGTCTACATCCACGCCCTTTCCGCCAATGGCGGCCGCGAGCCGGATCTCGTGCCTGACGACCTCATCGAG
>CAIPGK010000566.1 GCA_903864575.1 uncultured Chloroflexota bacterium | reverse complement strand
GCATACCCGGACCGCCGCGCGGCCCTTCGTAGCGGATGACGACCACGTCGCCATCCTTGATCTCGCGGTTCAGCACTGCGTGGTGCGCCTCGGGCTCGCTGTTGAAGACCCGCGCCGGGCCACGATGGACCGGGCGCTCGTATCCAAACAGCTTCACGATCGCGCCGTCCGGAGCAATATTGCCCTTGAGGATGACCAAACCGCCGGACTCCTTGATCGGCTTGCCGAGCGGCATCACCACGTCCTGGCCCGGAGTCTCCTTGGCGGCGGCGGCCTCCTCGGCGAAGGTCTTGCCGGTCACGGTCATCGCGTCATTGTGGACATGCCCGCCGTCGACGAGCCGCTTCGCGGCCAGGGTGGTGCCGCCCGCCTTGTCGAGGTCCGCGGCCGCGTACTTCCCGCCCGGCATCATGTCGCAGTAGAGCGGGGTGCGGTCCGAAATGTAGTGAAACTCATCCAGTGTCAGCGGGATGCCGCATTCGCGGGCAAGCGCGATCAGATGCAGTGCGGCATTCGTGCTCCCGCCCGAGGTCGCGACACCGGCAATGGCGTTCTCGAAGGCCTCGCGGGTCAGGATGTCGAGCGGCCGAACACCACGCCGCAGGACGTCCATGATCAGTTCGCCTGCCGCGTGACCCACCCGTTCCTTGCGAGCGTCCACGGCGGGCGCGGAGGCTGAACCCATCGGCGACAGGCCGATGAATTCCATCGCCATCGCCATCGTGTTTGCGGTGTACTGGCCTCCACATGCGCCCTCGCCCGGACAGGCCGCGTCCTCGATCGCGCGAAGCTCCTCGTCGCTGATCTTGCCGGCCGAGTTCGCGCCGATCGCTTCGTACACCGAGCGGATCGTCACTTCCTTGCCGTTGATGTCGCCCGGCAGAATCGACCCGGAGTAGAGCAGCACAGTCGGGATGTTCAGCCGCGCCGCCGCCATCGACAGCCCCGGCAGGGTCTTGTCGCACGCTCCGATGCCGACGATCGCATCGAACATGTGACCACGCGCGACCAGTTCGACCGAGTCGGCGATGACCTCGCGGGAGACCAGCGACGCCTTCATTCCCTCGACGCCCATCGTCACGCCGTCGGAAATGCTGATCGTGTTGAGTTCCTGCGGCGTGCCGCCGGCAGCACGGATGCCGTCCTTGACGAACTTGGCAATGCGCCGCTGATTGAGGTTGCAGGGCATCGTCTCGATCCAGCAGTGGGCGACGCCGATGATCGGCTTCTTGAGATCGGCGTCCGAAAAGCCGGTCGCCTTCAGCATCGCCCGCGCGCCAGCGCGGTCGTTGCCATCGAGGATGACCCGGCTCTTGTGCCGCATGTCGAACTGGGTGTCGGTCGGGCTCACGTCGGTCATACCTCCTCGGACTGATGCTCCCCTCGCCGCCGCGGCGTCGGGGCATCGGAAACATGGCGCGAGCGCGTCCTGTTCCCGCTTCATTGCGCTTCCCGGAGTTTCCCGCCAACGGGCGATGGGCGCAAGCGGTTACCGCCTGTTCCCTAATGAGCTGGCAGGCCGTATCGTTCCCGCAGCAGGCATTTCGGCATCAGTTCCGGAAAGGGCGTCTTCATGCTGCGGACCAACCACGAACGGCTCGGCCAGTCCCTCGCCGATCTCGCCCGCATCGGGGCGACCCCGCGCGGCGGCGTTACCCGCATGGCGCTCACGGATGAGGACCGCGCGGGACGCGACCAGTTGCGCAGCTGGATGGAGGAGGCAGGCCTCTCGGTCCGCGTCGACGACCTCGGCAACATGGTCGGCCGACGCGCCGGAACAGCGGAAACAGATCCGGTGATCCTCGCTTCACATATCGACTCCGTGCGACAGGGTGGAAAATTCGATGGCGCCTATGGCGTTCTCGGCGCGCTCGAGGTGATCCGCACCCTGAACGATGTCGGCGTCGTCACCCGCCGACCGATCGAACTCGTCAACTGGACCAACGAGGAAGGCATCCGTTTCGAGCCGGCGATGATCTCCTCCGGCGTGGTCGCCGGTCGCTTCACCCGCGAGTACATGATGTCCCGCACCGACCGCGATGGCCGCACCCAGGGTGAGGAACTCGAGCGCATCGGCTACCTC
>CAIPGK010000565.1 GCA_903864575.1 uncultured Chloroflexota bacterium | reverse complement strand
GTGATGACGACGCCGCTGCCCAGGTTCAACGTCGAAGTCTGCCGAATGCCGATGCCGCCTCCATAGGCCGTCGAGGAGTTGCCGCTTATGGTGGTGTCTGTGACGGTCAGCGAGCCGCCTTGCAGAACAAGGCCTCCGTCGTCGTTGTTGCCGGTAATCGTGCACCCGGTCAAGCGGGCGTTTGCCGAAGCGCCAAAGTACAGGGCTCGGGATGTGCTTCCGGTAATCGTGCAGTTCGAGACTGTCATGGCGTTCTGCGCGGGGCTGCCGCTGTCGACAGCCAGGTAGATACCGCCTGCGAGACCGGTGAAAGAGCAGTTTTCTACCGTGAGGTCACCCTTGCCGGGCGGCACATCGCAGCTGATCCCGGTGCCCAGGCCATTGATGCCGGCAAATGTGCAGCCGGTGAACGAACCGTTCCCACCGTTGCCGTACCAGCCGTAGCTAGAACACTTGAAAGCGCAGTCGGTGACCGTCCAGTTGGATGATCCGTTGGCCTGCAGGAGTCCGTAGGTGTCGGCGTCAGTTCCCTCGAAGGTGAGGCCGTCGAGCACCACCTCCCGGGTGGCGTCAGTTCCGTCCTCGTCCTGCAGCATGTAGGTGTCGGAAGCCGCCACCTTGGACAGGATGACGCCGGCGACGTCGTTGCAGGCTTTCAGGGTGACCGACCTGGAGAGGACGATCGGGGCCGTTGGATAGGTGCCCGCGGCGATCGCAATCACCGCCCCGTCGGCGGCGGCGGCCACGGCGGCGGCCACGGTGGTGTGGGGGCACCCGGAGGCGCAGACCTGGCATGTCTCCGGTTCGACGGCGGGAGAGCAGCGCTTGTTTCGGCAGACCAGCTTGCCGCAGCAGGTCTGACCCTTTGCGCACTTCTTGCCCCGATCGATGCAGCGGCAGCGCCGTTTGCCGGGGGCGACCCGCTTGCAGTAGCCGGTGCAGCAGTCGCTGTCCTGCTTGCAGTGGTTGTCGGAGCCGTCGCCGCATGGGCCAGCGGCGCTGGGGCGGCCGCGCCCGGGCCCGGAGGCTGCCTCGGTTGACCCTGCGGCCGCCTCGGATGCCGCGCCAATGCCGATGCCGAGCAGCACCGCGAGCTGGCGGCGCCTGCTGAGTGAGGCGGCCAGCAGGCGCGCCATCCGGTCGAATCGCTCGTGTTCCATGCGGAGACCTCCTCGCATCGTGGACTGCCCCCGCCGTGGGCCGACGGGAGGTCCGAATGGATTGGGCGGCCCGGCCACTCGGCCGGGCCGCCTGCGTTCGCCAGGCGCCCCGTTTTGGGGGCAGAACGGTGCGCCCGGAGAATCGCCACGGATTGGGGGACGGCGTCAGCAGATGACGCCCACGCAGTTGTCCGGCGTGTTGCCGGTGACGGCCGCGCCGCCGGTGACGGTGTTCTCCGGGTCGGCCTCCGAGAAGATCCCGCCGCCGGACGCGGCGGAGTTTCCGGTGACTGTCGCTTCGCCCTGGATAGTCAGCGCGGTCGGGTTTGACAGCTGCGGCATGTAGACGCCGCCGCCGTTCCCGGCCGCGGTGTTGCCCGTGATGGAGGCGTCACCGGTGATGAGCGCGGGGCATCCGAGGTGGATGCCGGCGGCGTCGACGGAGGAAGTGTTGGCCGAGACCCTCGAGCAATGGCGCATTTCAATGCACTTGACTGGATTGTCGATATTGGGTTGGCCGAAGATGCCGCCGGCCTCGCCGGCGGCGGTGGAGTTCCCCGAAACCGAAGCGGCATCCTCCATCAGGAACGTGCCGCTGTACCCGACGTACACGCCGCCGGTCCGAGGACCTCCGACGTTGTTCCTGACCGCGGAGGATCCGTGCATGGCCGCAGTGTTGTACGTCGTCAGGCCGGCAGCCCCATAGCTGTCGCGGGCGAAGTTGTTCTCGATGGTGCTCGTGTCCCAGAGGTGCAAGTCCGGATCAGGCAACCCCGCCATGGTGTTGCAGTTGACCGCACCGTAGTTCGTGTAGTTGTCGGCAATGGACGTGGAGCCGCACAGGTTCAGCGTGGCGCCGTAAACCCAGATGCCTCCGCCGTAGGTGTCTGCACCGCCGCCCTTGACGTAGTAGCCGGACACCGTGATGTCGATGAGGTCGATGTAGGTATAGAGGCTGAGGCCGAATTCATCGTTGATTTCCAGCGTGGCCGTGCCGTACTGGGCGTTCTTGATCACCACCGGCCCCTCCGCGGTGCAACCGCGCAGGGTGAGGTTCTTGGCTTTGATGGCAAGGCTCTCGTTGTAGGTTCCCGGAGCGATCATGATGACGTCGCCGCTGGTGGCCGCGTCGATCGCGGCCTGGATGGTCTGGTGCGGGCAACCCTGGCAGCCGACCGTTGGAACGCAGGCATTGGCGCAGGCCGCGCAGCTGCACGCGAGGCAGACTCCGGAGACGCAGGCCCCGGACTGGCAGTCGCCGCGGTCGCTGCAGGGCTCGCCGAGAGCGAGCAGGCAGCGCGTACCCGGGCAGCCCGAGGCGGGTTCGGCGCAGGACGCCGCTGGATTGATGCAGACGTCGCCGGTCGAGCACGCTGCGCCCGTGGCGATCTTTGCCGGTTC
This sequence comes from uncultured Chloroflexota bacterium, assembly GCA_903864575.1. GTDB lineage: Bacteria > Chloroflexota > Chloroflexia > Thermomicrobiales > UBA6265 > CADCWF01. The sequence continues at coordinate 14,782 of CAIPGK010000565.1, read as the reverse complement.
GGGTTTGTCGGCCTTGCAGCGCCCGGATTTACAGGTGAGAGCGCCGCAGCAGGTCTGACGGCTGGTGCACTTCTTGCCGCGTTCGATGCAGCGGCAGCGCTTCCGGCCGGGAGCGACCCGCTTGCAATAGCCGGTGCAGCAGTCTTCGTTCTTCGTGCAGTGGTTATCGGAACCGTCGCCGCACGGGCCGTTCGTGCCGGGACGGCCGCCTTGGAGGTTGCGCGGGCCGATCCGGCCAGCTTCTGCGGTCCCGCCGCCGGTCGCGGCTCCTCCCGCCGCGGCAAGCGCCGCGCGCAGGCCCGAGCGCCGCGTTGCCGTGCGGGCGAGCAGTCTGGCGAATGCGTCGAACTTCAGGGGATCCATGGAGTGCTCCCTCCTCTTTCACGACCCTCGCACCGCCGATCGCTCCCGTTTCCGAGGGCACGGTTGGATACCTCGTCATCGGTCAGCATCGCCGGGAGCACGGCGCGCGGTAATCACCGGGAGTCACGGGTATTGTGGAGAGTGAACGGGCCAATCATTCCGGGGTGGGAGCGTTGCTCCCCGCGGGAACCCGAACGAGGGTTCGGCCTGCAGGACCGGGCTGTCCGCGTTCACCCGGCGCCCTGCGTTGGCGAGACACAGAACCATTGCTGCGGTTGGACGTGGCGCGAGCAGGGGAAGGCCCGATCCGTGGTCCGGGACGGCGTGGCCTCCGCCACCCGCTGGCATGGGACCGACAACCTGCGCCGCAAGCGCTGGGCGCGTGCGAGACCGACGCTGAACGGGGCGAGATGGCGGGAAGATGTCGCCGGGGGAGTTCGGGCCCCGGATCGTTCAGGCATGGAGGGTGGCCGCGCTGGGATGGGCCGGCCCGCGGATATCCTGCGACAATTCCGGCTGTCGTTAAGTCCGTCGCGGCCGGGGGTCTTCGCCCGCGGACGTGCGCTGAAAGGATCCCATCCATCATGTCCACCCGGCTCCCCGCCCGCAGCGTGCTCTTCCTGCAGCCGAAGCCCGGCATGCAGAAGGAGTTGGCGGCGGTCTTCGAACGGATCGACGTTCCGGGCAATGCCCTGAAGCAGGAGGGGTGCCTCAGCGTCGAGATCCATGTGCCCGAGGATCCCGAGGGCCCCGTCCTCGTCACCGCGCTGTGGACCCACCGCGAGGCATACGATGGCTGGCTCGCGAACCCGTGGCGGGAGTATTCCGGGCAGGAACTCTCGCCCTTCATGGACGGGGAGCGCAGCGCGGGCGTGGTGTACGACATCGTGCTGGCGGGCGGCGCGGTCTCGGCGGTCGAGGCTGGCGCGCCCACGGTCACGCGAGAGTCCTGATCGACGGTCTGAAAACGATTGCCGCGGCGTCGGCCCATGCCGATAATGCCGGGGGAACTGACATTTTCGCCCGCGGCCGACGCGCCGGGGCGCACAGGGAGGGCAGCGTGCGGCTCGCAACCGACATTGGCGGAACCTTCACCGACCTCGTCTACCTCGATGACGAGACAGGGCGCATCGGCCTTGCCAAGGCTTCATCGACGCCTCCGGCCTTCGCTCGCGGAATCATGGACGCCCTGCGCAAATCGGGCGTCGCTCCCGAGAGCGTCGACCATTTCGTGCATGGCACGACGGTCGTCATCAACGCGCTGACCGAGCGGAAGGGCGCGCCGACCGCGCTCGTGACCACGCTCGGCTGCCGCGATGTGCTGGCCATCGGCCGCGGCAACCGGCCCGACATCTACAACCTCAAGTTCCGCAAGCAGGAGCCCTTCGTGCCCCGCCGCCGCCGCTACGAGGTGACGGAGCGGATGAACTACAAGGGCGAGGTGGTCACGCCGCTGGACCTCGAAAGCCTCGAGGCGGTGATCGCGCAGTTGCGGGCCGATGGCGTCGGCGCGGTGGCGGTCAGTGTCCTCCACAGCTACGCGAATCCAGCCCATGAGCGGCAGGCGGCGGCGCGCCTGCGCGAGGCCCTGCCGGGCGTAAACGTGACTGCCTCATCGGACCTTACCCGCGAGTGGCGCGAGTACGAGCGGACGAGCACCGCCGTCCTCAACGCCTACGTGCAACCCGTCGCCTCGGCCTACCTGAACGAACTTGCCGCGGACCTTCGCGCAGAGGGGGTGACCTGCCGCCTGAACGCGATGAAGTCCAACGGCGGCACGCAGACGTTCGAGGTGCTGGCCGAGCAACCCATCCATCTCGTCGAGTCCGGGCCAGTCGGCGGGGTGATCGGCGCGGCGGCGATCGGCGCGGCGATCGGGGTGCCGGATCTCATCACCCTCGATATCGGCGGCACCACCGCCAAGTGCACCCTGATCGATGGCGGCGCGATCAAGATCACCACGGAGTACCGGATCGAGCGGGACGACCGCAACGCCGGGTACTCCATCAAGGCCCCGGTCGTCGACATCGTGGAGATCGGCGCGGGAGGCGGCAGCATCGCCTGGATCGATCAGGGCGGCGCGCTCAAGGTCGGCCCGAAGAGCGCGGGCGCGGTTCCCGGCCCCGCCTGCTACAACCGCGGCGGGACCCAGCCGACCGTCACCGACGCGAATCTCATCGCGGGACGCATCAACCCCGGGTATTTCCTCGGCGGCGAGATCGACGTCAGCATCGACGCCGCGCGGGCGGCCATGGAGCCGGTCGCGGATGCGATGGGCGTCTCGGTCGAGGATGCCGCGCTCGGCGTGATCCGCATCGCCAACGCGAACATGATCAACGCCCTGAAGCTCGTCTCCGTCCGGCGCGGGTACGATCCGCGCGACTTCGCGCTGATCGCCTTCGGCGGCGGCGGGCCGATGCATGCGGCCGCGCTTGCGGCCGAACTGCGGGTCGGCAAGGTCATCATTCCGCCCGCGCCGGGCCACTTCTCGGCCTGGGGCATGCTGATGACCGACCCCATGCAGGACTTCATCCAGACCGCCCAGACCGCCGCGGATGACGCCAACGCCGCGAAGGCCGAGGCGATCTTCGCCTCGCTCGAGCGCGAGGCCGTCGCCTTCTTCGAGGCCGCCGGTGCCGATCCCGCGGAGGTGTCCATCGAGCGGTTCGGCGACATGCGTTACGCGGGGCAGGAACACACCGTCCGCGTTGCATTCCCCGGCCTGCTGCAGACCTTCGCCGATCCGGTGGCATCCTTTCATGGATTGCATGAGCGGGCCTACACGTTCCGTCTCGACACCCCGACCGAGATCCTCAACTACCACGTCGTCGCCCGCATCCCGACGGTCAAGCCCGCCATTGCGCCGGTCGAGGCGGCCGGAAGCGGCAGGCCGAAGGGCAGCCGGATGGTCGATTTCGACGGCGAGGGACGGCTGGAGGCCGCGATCTGGGAGCGCGCCGATCTGCCGCTGGGAACGCCCGTGGCCGGTCCCGCGGTGATCGAGGAACCCGCAAGCACGACGGTCATCCACCCCGGCCAGCGGGTCACGCTCGACCGGATGGGCAACCTCATCATCGAACTCGCCGGGTAGCAGGAGAGGACCACGGGCATGACCACCACGCAATCCGGCGCGGCGCTCGATCCGTTCACGCTGGAAATCATCAAGGAATCGCTCAACGCGATCGGCGACGAGATGTTCGTCTCGCTGCAGCGGACATCCCAGAGCCCGATCATCTACGAGGTGCTCGACTACTGTTGCGGCATCACCGACGAGCGCGGGCAATTGGTCGCGCAGGGCAACGGCGTCGGCGGATTCCTCGGCACGATGGCCTTCGCGGTGCAGTCGACCATCGAGAAGTTCGGCCCGGCGGGGTTGGCGGACGGCGACATCATCGTCACCAACGATCCGTACTCCGGCGGCGGCACCCACCTTTCCGACGTCTCACTGGTGATGCCGATCTTCGTCGAGGGCGACCTCGTCGGCTTCTCGGCGAACAAGGCCCACTGGACCGAGGTGGGCGGCAAGGACCCCGGCTCCTGGACGACCGACTCGGTCGACATCTGGCAGGAGGGGCTGCAGTTTCCCTGCGTGAAGCTGTTCAACAAGGGCGAGCCCAACCAGGCCCTGCTGGACATGATCGAAGCGAACGTCCGCACCCCGGACATGACCCTCGGCGACGTCTGGGCGCAGGTCGCCTCCTGCCGGTTGGGCGGCCTGCGGTTCCGCGAACTCTGCGAGCGCCACGGCACGGCCCGCGTGCGGACGGCGATCGCCGCGCTGCTGGATTACGGCGACGCGATGACGAGGATCGAACTCGCGAAACTGCCGAAGGGCGTCTACGAGGCCGAGGACTGGATCGACGACGACGGCGTGGGCAAGGACCCGATCTACTGCCGGGTGAAGGTCACCGTCACCGACGACGAGTTTCTCTGCGACTTCACCGGCACGGCGCCGCAGACGCGCGGGCCCGTCAACTGCACGGCGACGGGGCTCGATTCCGCGGTTCGCATGGTCTTCAAGGCGCTGACCGATCCCCATCTGCCGGCCAACGAGGGCTGTTTCCGGGCGCTGAAGATCGTTTGCCCGGAGGGCACGGTCTTTACCGCGAAGCGGCCCGCGCCGGTCTCCACCTACTGGGACTCGATGATTTTCGCCGCCGACCTCGTGTGGAAGGCAATGGCGCCCCATGTGCCGCACCGGCTGGCGGCGGGTCACTTCATGAGCGTCTGCGCGGACGTGACCTTCACCATCCATCCGGATACCGGCAAGCCCGCGATTCTCGTGGAGCCGAACGCCGGGGGATGGGGCGCCGGCTGCGACCAGGACGGCGAGGGGGGACTCGTCTGCCTCGGCGACGGCGAGACCTACATCCTGCCGATCGAAGTGACCGAGGCGGTCTATGGCATCCAGGTGGACCGTTATGCATTCAACACCGCGCCGGGCGGGGAAGGGCAGTTCCGCGGTGGTCCGGGGCTGATCCGCGACTATCGGATCCTGAGCGACGATGGCGGGTTCATCACCTCGACCTTCGGGCGGCACAAATTCCTGCCCTTCGGCATCGACAAGGGCAACCCCGGCTCGATGAACGCAGTGGAGATCATCCACGCCGACGGCAGTCCGAACTATCTGGCCGGAAAGACGGCGCGATATGGTCTGAAGAAAGGCGATGTCGCCCGGCTTATCACCGGCACTGGCGGCGGCTGGGGCGATCCTCGCTCGCGGGACCGCGCGGCCGTGCTCGAGGACATTCGGGATGGCCTCGTCTCGCTGGAGACGGCGCGCGAGGTGTACGGCTTGACTGACCGCGAATTGGCCGGTCTCGGGTAGCGACCGGCAATTCCGGGCCTCCGGCCAGCGGCGTCCACGTCTCGTGGACGCCGCTGCTCATTCCTCGCCGGTCATCGCGCGGGCCGCTACCCGGTTCTCAGCGCGGCGGTTGCGGTCCTGTCCACCGCGAAGGTGGCCGGATCGACAACCACGCCGTAGTCCCGGGCGGCGCCCTCGATGGTGACATACCCGCGCATCACATCCGCGGCCACCTCGTCGGCCGGGCGCTCGAAGGCGGGGCCATACCCTCCGCCGCCTCCCGTCTGGCAGGAGACGACGCTGTCCCGTCCGACCGGCTTGCCGGTGCATTTCTGGACGATTTCCGGCGTAGATCCGGAGGGGTCGACCACCACCCGGTTGGTCATGGCTGGGCCGCCGCCGGCGAGGCCCCACGGCGGGCATTGGGAGCGTTCCTGCGTGGTCGTGATCCTGCAATCGTCCGCCAGCACATGGTAGTCGCGGAAGTGGCCGAGGCCGCCGCGATAGCGGCCCGGACCGCCGGAGTCGGGCCGGACGGCGTAGCGGTCGATGCGCAGCGGGTATTTGGCCTCGACGATCTCGATGGGAACGTTGCGGGTGTCTCCGTCGGCGATGGCGATCATGACGCTCTCGCCGTCGCGGAAGCGATTCGCCCCCCACCCGCCGCCTTCTGCTTCGACGTGCAGCCACGGCGCGCCGGTTCCGGGGTCGGTGCCAAAAAGGAAGATCGCGCTCACATCCGCGTAGTGCGCCGCCGGGATGCGGTCGGGGAGGGCATCGGCGAGCGCCCTGAAGATCGTGTCGCAGAGGGTCATCAGGACCAGACCGTAGACGGCGGAGGGCGCGGGCAGCTTTGCGTTGAACATCGAGTTGTCCGGCACCTTCAGGGTGAGCGGCCGGAACGATCCCTCATTGACGAGGCTCAACGGACCGGTAATCGCCTTGAAGGCGATCCGGGCGCCGGAAAGCGTGGCGGCCCAGCCGCAGTTGATGGGACCGGCCACCTGCGGCGAGGACCCGTCGAGGTCGATGGTCATCTCGTCGCCCGTAACGGTGACCGTGACCTTCACCGTTCGGTTGAGCCCCAGCATGACGCCGTCGTCGTCCATGAAGGACTCGGCGGTGTAGACCCCGTCGGGGATGGCGGCGACCGCGGCGCGGGCTGCTGCCTCCTCGGCGTTGCACATGGCGGCGATCGCGGCGCGGACCGTGTCGAGACCCCAGCGCTGGATCAGTTCGACGTAGCGGCGTTCGCCCGTCCGGGAAGCCGCGATCTGGGCGCGGAGGTCGCCGAGCACGCTGTCGGCATAGCGGACGTTGTCGGCGAGGATGCGGTAGACATCGCGGTTCAACTCGCCAGCCTTGTAGAGCTGGATGGAGCGGAGCCGGATGCCCTCCTGGTAGATCTCGGTGGTGTCGGTCGTCCACCCGCCGGGCGAAACCGCGCCGATGTCCAGCCAGTGCGCGCGGGACGCCGCGTGGCCAATTGGAAGAGTCTCTCCGGGGAGGAAGATCGGGGTGCAGACCACCACGTCGTTCAGGTGTGTGCCGACGGTATAGGTGTCGTTGATGAGGTAGACGTCGCCGTCGCGCATGTTGGCTGGGCCGATGTCGGCAATGATCTGCTTGACCGACGGGCCGAGGTTGCCGAGGAAGATCGGCAGCCCCGCCGCCTGCGAGACCATGTCGCCGTTGTCGTCGAACAGCCCGACGCTGAAGTCGAGGACCTCGTAGATGATCGGGTTGTACGCCGTCCGCATCAGGTTGAGCTTCATCTCGTCGGCCGCGGCGTGGAAGCCGTGACGGAGCACTTCGACGGTGATCGGATTGATGGGCTTTCGTGCTGAGCTCATTGTGCGCGCTCCTGCCGGACGATCAGATTGCCAATTCCGTCGACGGTCGCGGCGAACCCGGGGTCGATGACGGTCGTCGCGCCGCCCTCCAGGATGAGCGCGGGTCCGTCGATCCGGTTCCCGGCGAGCAGCGCGTCGCGGTTCCAGATGGTGGTCATGGCATAGCCGCCGCCGAACCATGCGGATTGCTCGCCGATTCGCGCGCCGGCCGGGGGCTCGGCTGATCCTTCGGCAATCGACTCGAACGCAGGCGCGCCGAGCTTGCCGAGGGCGGTGACGCGGATGTTGATCAACTCGACCGGTTCCTCGTCGGACGCGTGCCCGTAGTGTTGCTCGTGCAGGCGGTCGAACTCGCGGCGGACGGCGGCAAGGGTGTCATGCCTGATCTCACCGGCGGCGACCGGGACGCGAACGGTGTACTCCTGTCCGACATAGCGGAGTTCCACGGCGCGCTCGAGGGCAGGTTCCGCCTCCGGCGCTTCGGCGGCGATAAGGGCGGCGCCCTCATCCTCGAGATGGGCGAACCGGGCCGCCAGATCGGCCGGATCGACGTCATCCAGCCGCGCAAGCCGGGTCCTCACGAGGTCGTGGCGCACGTCGCCGAGCAGCATCCCGAGCGCGGAGAACGCGCCGGGCGCGACCGGCACGATGGTGACCGGGATGCCCAGTTCCCGAGCGATCGCGCACCCGTGCATCGGGCCGGCCCCGCCGAAGGCGAGCAGTGCGAACCCCGCGGGGTCCAGGCCGCGCTGCACCGTGATGGCGCGAATGGCATAGGCCATCCTTGAATTCACGATGTCGATGATCCCGGCGGCGGCCTCGGTGACCGACAGGCCGAGGGGCGCGGCGATGGCGTCATGGATCGCGCGTTCGGCAGCGTCGCGGTCCGGGAGGATTCCCGCCGCCAGCGGGCGCTCCGCGAGGTGGCCAAGCACGAGGTTGGCGTCGGTGACAGCCGGCTCCGTGCCGCCCCGGCCATAGCAGGCCGGGCCAGGCTCGGCGCCAGCGCTGCGGGGGCCGACGTCGAGACGGTTGCGGTCGTCCAGCCAGGCGATGCTTCCGCCGCCCGCGCCGATGGACCGGATGTCCACCATCGGCACCATTACCGGATGGCGCTCGAGTCGCGATTCCGCGGTGACCCGCACCTGTCCGGCGATGGCGAGCGAGACGTCGGTGCTGGTGCCCCCCATGTCGAAGGCGATGACATCGGGAAAGCCTGCCTGAACGCCGAGCGCGGCTGCGGAGACGGCGCCGCCTGCTGGCCCGGACATGATGGTCCGCACCGGCTTGCCCTTGGCGGTGGCCACCGAGATGATGCCGCCCGCCGACTGGTTCACGAAGAACGGGCGGGCATGCCCCCGAGCGGCGAGATGCTCCTCGACCGACCCGAGATACCCTTCCACCGCGTTGCCGATGTAGGCGTTGATGGCGGCGGTGCTGGTCCGCTCGTACTCCCGCCACTCGCGGGCAAGCTCGTGCGAGAGCGTGACCAGCGCCTCGGGATAGCTGTCCGCGAGCAGTTCCCCGACCCGCTGTTCGTGCGCCGGATTGGCATAGGCGTGAAGTAGGCAGACCGCGATGGAGGTGATCCCCGCCTGCCGGAAGTGCGTGGCCGCCGCCCGGACATCCTCATCCTCGAGCTGCTGCAGGACGTCGCCCCGGGCGGTCATGCGCTCGCGCACCTCGAGGCGATGCTCCCGCGGAACCAGCGGCTCGGGCTTCTGGTAGAAGAGGTCGTACATCTCCTCGCGATTGACCCGGCCGATCTCGTACACATCGCGGAACCCCGCGGTAGTGATCAGGCCGGTCTGCGCGCCCTTGCGCTCGAGGAAGCAGTTGAGGCCCACGGTGGTGCCGTGGACGATCATCCGGGCGTCCGCGAGATCGACCCCGAGGGCATCCAGCCCCGCGCCAATGCCGACGGTCAGGCGCCCGGGAGTGGTCGAGGTCTTTTCAAGGCGAATCCGGCCAGTCGCCTCCTCGAGCAGCACGAAATCGGTAAACGTGCCGCCAATGTCGATGCCGATACGCACCCGTGAATCTGCTGCTGGCACCCCTGCATTCCTCCGTTGACGCCGCCTGCGCGGCCGCTCCCGAGTGGGACCCGGAGATTGTCGCAAAGCTGTTGGCCCTCCGCGTTGGTGCGCTGCGCACAGGATGTGCGTTGCGCCCGCCTCTTGCGGAGAACGTCAAAGCATCGTTGAATCCCGTTAGCGGAACGGGGCGGGACAACACGCCGCGCCGAATCTGCAAACCTTTACACATGCGCGGTCAACCGCAGGGCGCAATGCCCGGTGAGCCGCTTTCCGCAATTACGCATGGCAGGGAGAGCAGGGTGCACTCGACCCGGACCAGCGACGTCTTCACCCGTGAAATCGTCCGCAGCAAGCTGCTCGCCATCGCGAGCGAGATGGGGGTGGTGCTCGCTCGCACGAGCATGAGCCCGATCGTCTACGAGGTCCTCGACTTCGCCTGCGGGCTGGCCGACGCGGAGGGGCGCGTGATCGCCCAGGATAACGGGCTGTGCCTGTTTACCGGCACGTTCCGGCCGCAGATCGAGTCGATCCTGCGGCGGCATCCCGTCGCCGCCATGCGTCCCGGGGACATCTACATGACGAATGGCGGCGCGGGCGGCGGGACGCACGCGAACGATGTCGCGATCGTCATCCCGGTCTTCGCTGGCGAGCGGATGATCGCGTTTTCGATCTCCGTCACGCACTGGATGGAACTCGGCGGCAAGGTGCTCGGCTCGCTCGCGCCCGACTCCACCGAGGTGTTCCAGGAGGGAATGCAGTTCCCCCAGATCAGGCTGGCGCGGGAGGGTGTGATCGACGAGGAGATCGTCGAGATCATCCGGGCAAACGTGCGTCTTCCGATCATGACCATCGGCGATCTGACCGCCGGGATCGCGGCGGGGCGGATCGCCGAGCGGCGGCTGGACGAGATCATCGGCCGGTACGGGCTGGACACGACGCTGGAGACCTTCGAGGAGATCCTCGACCACGGCGAGCGGTTGGCGCTCGATGCGCTGAAACGGGTCCCGCCTGGGGTCTACGAGGCGACCGACGCGATCGACGGAGACGGCATCACGACCGATCCGATCCCGGTGCGGGTGCGGGTCGAGGTGACGCCCGACCGCATGATCTGCGATTTCACGGGGTCGTCGCCGCAGGTGCAGGGACCCGTAAACTGCGCGCGCGGGGCGCTGATGTCGGCCTGCAAGACGATCTTCAAGGGGATCGTCGCGCCGCAAGCACCCTCCAACGAGGGGCTGTTCCGGCCGCTGGAGGTGATCTGCCCGGAGGGCACGGTCTTCACCGCGATCCGGCCCCGCCCGACCGGGTGGTACTTCGAGGGTTCGGCCTTCGCGACCGAGCTCGTCTGGAAGGCGCTCGCGCCGGTCCTGCCGCAGCGGCTTTCCGCCGGGTCCTATGTCTCGCTTGCGGCTTGCTACATCGGCGGGGTGCACGCGAACGGCGAGTACTGGGTGATGGGCACGCCGCAGGATGGCGGCTGGGGCGCCAGCATCGACGATGACGGCGAGAGCGGCCTGATCGCCACGACCGATGGCGACACGTTCAACTATCCGGCCGAAGTCGTCGAGCACGCCTTCCCGCTGGCGATGGAGTGCAACCGGCTGAACGTGGAGGCCGGGGGTGGAGCGGGTCGCCAGCGGGGGGGCTTTGGCACCATCCGCGAGTACCGCGTCACCAGTCCGGAGGGCGCGTCGCTCCTGGCGTCGCTTGGCCGTTCCGCCACCGTTCCGTGGGGGATCGACGGCGGGATCGATGGCACCATCAATTACTGGGAGGTCGTTCGCACCAACGGCGAACGGCAATCCGGCGGGCGGGTGACAGGGCTTTCGCTCCAGCCGGGGGATGTCGTTCGGCTCGTCACCGGCAACGGCGGCGGGTGGGGCGATCCGGGCGAGCGGCCAGTCGAATCGTTGTTCGACGATCTGCTGGATGGATACCTGTCTCCCGGCGAACTCGAGCGCCACTATGGGCGCGCCGCCGCGGATGTGCTGGCGCTGGAGAACGCGCGATGAGCGGCGACATCCGCGTTGCCGTCGACATCGGCGGAACCTTCACCGACGTGGTGGCGTTCGACGGCGCGAGCGGCCGGATCTGGGAGGCGAAGGCGTCCACGGTACCTGCCGATTTCGCGCGCGGCGTGACCGACGCGCTCGCTGCGGGAGAGGTCGATCTGTCCGCGGTCGCCGCCTTCATCCACGGGACCACGGTGGTCATCAACGCCATCACCCAACGGCGGGGCGTCAAAACGGCGCTGGTGACGACACGCGGCTTCCGCGATGCGCTGGAAATCGGGCGGGGCAACCGGCCCGACATGTACAACTTGCGGTTCCGCAAGCCGGCGCCGTTCGTGCCGCGGCGTCACCGGTTCGAGATCGATGAGCGAACCGGACCGAACGGCGACGAGATCCGCCCGGTCGATCTCGCTGCGTTCGGGGAGATTGCCGATCGCTGCCGGGAGGATGGCATCGAGGCAGTCGCAGTCTGCCTCCTGCATGCCTACGCAAACCCGGATCACGAGCGACAGGCGGCGGGGAGGTTGCGAGAACTCCTTCCGGGCATCGCGGTTACGGCGTCGACCGATGTCACCCGCGAGTGGCGGGAGTACGAGCGCACCAGCACGGCGGTGCTGAACGCCTACGTGCAACCGATACTCGACCGGTACCTCGCCAATCTCGAGGAGCGGCTTGCCGCCGCCGGGATGGATGCTCCGATGTTCGCCATGCGTTCGAACGGCGGCACCGGATCGTTCCAGGCGGCGCGTGAACAGCCGATCCAGCTGATCGAATCCGGGCCGGTGGCCGGGATTACCGGAGCGGCGTTGATGGGCGAGGTGATCGGGGAGGAGAACCTGATCGCGCTCGACATCGGCGGCACGACGGCCAAGTGTGCCCTGATCGAGGGCGGCGAGGTGCCGGTCACGACCGAGTACAAACTCGAATGGTCACCTCTTTCGCCGGGGTATCCGGTGAAAGCTCCGGTCGTGGACATCGTTGAGATCGGGGCGGGCGGCGGCAGCATCGTGCATTTCGATGCGGGCGGCGCGCTCAGGATCGGGCCGATCTCGGCGGGGGCCGATCCCGGTCCGGCCTGCTATGGCCGAGGCGGGATCAACCCGACCGTGACCGACGCCCTCGTGGTCTCAGGCCTGCTGGACGCCGACCGCTTTCTGGGGGGGCGCCTGAAGGCCGACGCCAGCCTTGCCCGCGCCGCATTCGAGCCGATCGCAGCCCGCCTGGGCGTCGATGTGGACGCCGCAGCCGCCGGGGTGCTGGCGCTGATGGCCGAGCAGACGGTCGATGCGCTCAAGCTGATATCGATCCGGCGCGGCCACGATCCGCGCGACTTCTCGCTGGTCGCCTTTGGCGGGGGTGGTCCGGTCCATGCCTGCGCCATCGCCGCCGAACTGGGGGCCAGACGGGTCATCATCCCGCCATTTCCGGCGACGTTCAGTGCCTGGGGCATGCTGATGACGCGGCCCCGCGTGGACCGGGTGCAGACGCGGGTTCTTTCGCTGGATCGGCTCGATCCCGCCGCGGTCGAGGCGCTGTTCGCGGAGATGGAGTGGTCATCGCGGGAGGAGCTTGTCCGGCAGGGACTCGATCCTGACGCCATCGGTCCATCCCGGCGCAGCCTCGACATGCGATACAAAGGGCAGGAGCACACGGTGCAGGCGCCGATCGATGGCGGGGCGTTTACGCTGGATGGCCTGCCGCAGCGGTTCCATGAGCGTCATCGCCGCAGGTATACCTTCGCGCTCGAGGATACCCCCATCGAACTCGTCAACTTGCGGACGATCACGGTCGCCGACATCCCGCTGCCCGCCATAGCCGACGCCGAACCGGTGGAGGGCGCCAGGCCGCGAATGCGACGGGTGGATATCCGTCATGCCGCGGGCGGCGCCGCAGGAAAGATCGAGATTCCGGTGCATGACCGGGGGGCGCTCGCCCCGGGAACGCATCTTGCCGGGCCGTTGCTGGTCGAGGAGGCGGCGACGACGACGCTGGTGCTGCCGGGGCAGTCGCTGGAGGTCGACCGGGTCGGCAATCTGGTGATCTCATGGTGACGCCGTCACGCGGGGGATTGCGAGCAGCGCATTCTGTGGCAATCTCCCCACTGAACACGGGTTCCCTGTAACCACGGCGCGCCGGGTGGCGCGCCGGAGACAACCGAAATCGCTGCCGGCGAGGAGCCGGAGGAGGATCATCGGGAATGTCGAAGCACGAGGCAGTCAAGCAGCTGTCCGAAGATCTTGGGTCCGGGCGCATCTCGCGCCGCCAGTTCTGGCAGGGCGCGGCGGCGCTCGGCCTCTCCTTCACCTGGGCCAAGGCGATTGAGAAGGGCGCCTTTGCCGCGCCCGCGCCGCTGTGGAGCGTCCGCCCGCAGATGGACAAGGCGACCACCTTCATCATCGCCGTGTCGGAGAACGTCGATACCTTCGATCCGGGGTTCACCGTCGGGTCCAAGACCGCCCAGACGGTGCTGCAGAACACGTTCGATCAGCTGACCCAGTATGAGATCGTCGACAAGACGACCGCCGACGGCCTGGCCTACCAGACGGTCAACACGCTGAACATCGTTCCGATGCTCTGCGACTCCTGGAAGCAGGAGGGCGACAAGCTCGTCTTCACCATGCGCGACGGCGCGACCTACGCGGATGGCGATCCGATCGACGCCAACACGATGGTCGATGCCTACAAGCGCATTTTCGAGACGAACGCGGTTTCCGCGTTCCTGCTCTCGATGGGCGGCGCGATTACCGACGCCTCCGCGTTCTCGGCGCCAGATGCCAAGACCTTCGTCATCCAGATGACCAAGGCAAACTCGCTGATCGCCCAGAACAACACGATGCACAACACCAGCGCGCTCGATCCGGTAGAGATCAAGGAGCACGCGAACGACGCCGATCCGTGGGCGCTCGATTACTTCAAGAAGAATCTCGGCATCGGCAACGGCCCGTACAAGCTGGAGTCCTACAAGCCGGACGATTCGCTGGTGCTGGTCGCCAACGACAAGTACTACGGCGAGCAGCCCGCGTTCACGACGGTCATCCTGAAGATCGTGCCGGACGCCACCCAGCGCGTGCAACTCCTGGCCAAGGGCGACATCGACTTCGCCACCCAGATCCCGAAGCAGGAGTACACCAACCTCAAGGCCAACCCGGACATCAAGACCCTGTCGATCCCCTCGACGCTGGTCACGATGCTCGAGATGAACACCATGATGGCGCCGTTCGACAAGAAGGAAGTGCGGCAGGCAGTGGCCTACGCGGTTCCATACGCGGCGATCATGGAGCAGGTCTTCAATGGCCAGGCCCAGCCGGCCAAGAGCCTTGTGCCGGAGGGGATGCCCACCAGCGACTTCTCCACCAACGCGTATGAGACCAACCCGGACAAGGCGAAGGAACTGCTTGCGGCCGCGGGGTACGACGGCACGCCGGTCAAGCTTTCCTTCAACGCCGGCATCCCCGAGTGGGAGCGCATGGCGATCCTGGTGCAGGCCGCGCTCAAGGATGTCGGCATGCCGGTGGAACTGGAGAAGCTGCCCTACGCGACGTTCAACGAACTCGAGCAGGGCCGGAAGCTCCAGATGTGGACCGACGAGTGGATTTCCTGGGTCAATGATCCCTACTACCACATGAGCTGGCTGGCGGCCTCCACGAGCCCGACCAACTACCCGCAGTTCAAGAACGACCGGGTGGACGAGATCGTGGCGACCTACACCCT
>CAIPGK010000564.1 GCA_903864575.1 uncultured Chloroflexota bacterium | reverse complement strand
TCAAGCCGGGGCCGCACGACCTTCTCAGGGTCGTCTTCAGCACCGAACAAAATCACGCCGCCCTGCGGTGCCCGGCCGCTTCCATCGGGCCACAAATCGCCGTTGGAGATGCGGGACGCGATGTCCATCACGACCGTCGATTTCGTCGCCCCCGGCATCCCGGTGATGATCGTGAGCGCCCCGCAGGAAATCCGCTGCGGCCAGAACCAGTCGATGGGCTTCGACTCAATGTCGGAGACTTTGCGAACACGCAGCCGACGAGACTGCCGGCGACATCCCTCCATCGCGCTCTTGACCGCTGCCACTCGGTCGAGCACGTGGGCCAGGTCGTCGGGTGTTGCGTTGCCGTCTTGCAGCTTCCGCGACAGGTCGAGGGCGGCCAGCATCCCGTGGCGACGGTGGAGCAGCTCGGCAACCTCCGCGGCGCTCTGCCGGGCGGATGCTCCATTGAGCCCAGCGGTGCCGACGCCGTGCTCTGCCAGCTCGCGGAGCATGACGGCCGCCGCATCGTCCATGCGGTGGATGCCCTGCTGATCGCCGTCGCGGCGTAACTGGCTTGAGATGTCGGTGATCGTCGGCTGCCGGCCGCTGCCGCAGACGGTCTTAATCGCGCGGCAGATGTCGTTCCCGCAGTCGATGGTGAACGCGTCGACGTCGAGACCCTCGAGGATCTCGCGGGCGACGTCGTGACTGCCCACGACGATCAGATCAATGATCTGACCAAGCAGTTCCCGCTCCGTCTGCGGGCTGGCAATCTGCGAAACTTCGAACGGATCACGCTGTTTTCGTTTTGGGCTTCTTCCCGTCGTGGCCGCGGTCCCTCGCGGCAGAGCTGGGGCAGTGCTCACGCAGCGGCCTCCCGGCCGCCGGCGGCGAATGTGGTGTTCATGCTCATCCTCGTTTCTCAACTCGTTCCCACGGGTGGCAGCTTCGTGCTACGATGCACGTAGCTCATCCCCATGCCCCGCGTCGGCTCGCACCCGGCGCGGGGTTTTTCGTTACCTGCCGGCCTTCTGCCGGCGTGTGTTTCGTACTGCTCTCTTGCCCCACGCGGCGGCTTCGTGCGCCACGGGATCGGTGCCCCATGCCAGCACATCGGCGAGGTAATACCGAACCGGGCTGCGATCGGCGGGGCCGAATTTTGTGGCCCTGGGGCCACGCTTCTCGCGGAACAGCATCGCCAGATACGAGGGCTTCATAGAAAGCACATCGGCGGCTTGTTGCCGCGTCAGGAACTTCGTGGCAGCGGTATCGGAAGACATGGCAGTAACAACTCCTATCCGTTAACTGGTGTACCTATGTGCATCATACCATAGCGCGGTATGTGGTTGACCGCGTATCACCATTCGCAGTTACAAGTCGGCGCGCGACCTTCGTCGACGAGCTGCTTGATGTGCGCCTCGCTCCACTGTGCCGAGAACCCGATCGCGCCCGCGACCTCGAGCGCCTGGGCGATCGACGCGCGGATGGATCGGTCGTCATAGGAACGACATCGGAACGGATCGACCGATGGGAACCCCCGCTCTCTCGCAGCTCCGTTGAGGGCGCATTCCTGGCCGTCG
>CAIPGK010000563.1 GCA_903864575.1 uncultured Chloroflexota bacterium | reverse complement strand
GTAGGCGCGGCGGTTCTTGCCGTTGGCCGAGGTGTCGCAGGAGAAGACCTGGCCGTCGTCCCGAAGGGCTTCCATCGCGGCGAAGCGGAAGACATCCTGGGCGCGGCGCAACTCGTACTGGGTGTCCTTCATGCAGAGACCGGATTCGAGGGTGATCAGCCGCGCGAAGTCGCGGGCGTCCGCCTCGAGGCCGTCGGCGATGCGGTTGAGGATGGTCGCGCGCTCATGGCGGGTCAGGGTGAAGGAGCGCCCGGACATGCGGTCGAGCAGACCCCAGACCTCGTCGCGGGTCAGTTTCGGCACGCTGCCGATGACCTCGCCGGTGTAGGGGTAGCGGACCTCGAGCACATCCGGGGTGCGGACCTCCTTGCCTTCGATCAGCAGGGGAAGGTCGAAGCGGGCGTCGATGGCGCTCATTGGGCAACTCCATTCAAGAGCAGGTGGTGAATGTCGCTGTTTTTCGCGCCGATCCGCAACTGATCGGCGTAGTCCGGCGCGAGCGGGTGGGAGACGATGATCGGCACGATCTGCTCGTGCCGGCCGCCGTGGGAGCGGAGCGGACCGGACAGCACCGAGAGGTCGTGCTTGGACGCCGACTTGCCGAGGGCGGTCCGCGCATCGGACGCCACCGAGAGATCGCCGATGCGGTCGGTCGGGTGCTGGTAGATGACGGCGCTCTCGGCGCGGGTGAAGACCTCCTCGATGCCGTCGAGATCCGAAATCGCCTGCCGGGCCGTCTCGATCTGATCCTCGGAGACATGGACCCAGGCGAAGGAGCCGAGCGCGCCGTGGTGGACCACGTAGGGGTCGGTGATCGGCAGGATCACATGCGCGTCCGTCACACCTGCAGCGGCCAGCACATCCTCGAGGTAGTGGACGCGCGCCGTGCCGTCCGCGTGGTGCTTGTCGTTCATCCCGTGGTCGGCCACCATGCCCACGACATACCCGAGGTCCAGGAGTTCCCCGAGCAGGTCGTCGAAGCGGCGCAGGTAGCGGTCGGACATCTCGCCGCCCGGACCCTCGGCGTGCTGCACGAAGTCGGTGGTCGAGAGGTACATCAGGTCCATCAAGCCGGCCCGCTTCGAGACGGCGATGCCGATCTCGATGCCATAGTGGCTCATGTCCCATTCGTATGGCCCGGGATTCCTGCGGCCGACGAGGGCGAGAATGTCGTCAACCCCGTAGGCGGGGAGGGCGTGCTCGTGGGCCTTCTCCGCGCTTGTGGCGGGCACGTCGCCGTGGGCCAGCAGGCGGCGCAACTTGTCCTTGGCAGTGACCAGGAGGACCTTTTTTCCGGCGCGCTGCAACTCGGCGTGGATGGACGGCGCGCGGAGGAAAGAGGGGTCCGAAAGCTGAACTTCTTCGCCGGTCGGCGCGAGGTAGTGGTTTCCCGGCAGTCCGTGGACGACAGGCGGGCCGCCCGTCACGATGGACATGTTGTTGGTGTTGGTAAAGCTCGGCATCTGCCCGAGACCGACGCCGTAGCTCCCGCCGGAACGGAGCATTTCGGCAAGCCGCGGCATCAACCCGCGATCGAGCGCATCGTCGATGTACCGTGGGTCGCAGCCGTCGATGGTGATGGCAACGGTCGGCCGCTTCGGCAGCCGATAGGGCCGCGCGTTGATGATGAGGGTGTCTGAATCGGTCGGGGTCATGAGTCCTCCAACGGGGCAATGGGCAATCGGCGACCGGCTATCCGGGGGGCGTGCAAGGCTTTCAGGTCTCGGCTATCCGGGCTGGGGAGTGGAGGCAGCCACTGTTCTCCCGATTGCCGATTGCCAGTTGCTGAAAGCCCCTTCATCAACAGGACGCTGCCGCGGGCGAGAGCACCTCGGCGAGGGTGGCGACGAAGCCTTCCATCGCGCCGACGGTCATCGCGCCGAGGGCGCAGACGCGGAAGGTGGTTTTCGCGGCGTCTCCGAGTCCGG